>NZ_BCAI01000007.1:0-194414 GCF_001293805.1 Pseudoalteromonas sp. SW0106-04
GTAGGCCAGGCTTGAGCCTTGCATCACCTTAGTCAGGATAAATCCTGACCCACAACACAGCACCATCGATCACCACACCTGTAGGCAAGGCTTTTAGCCTTGCATACCCCAGTCAGGATAAACCCTGACCCACAACACAGCACCTTTGTCAGGGTAGAACCCTGGCCTGCAAATCTCGAGCCTGACCTACATTGTATAGACATCGATTTACGGGCATAAAAAAACCGCTAAAAAGCGGCTTTCTTGGTTAAAACAATAGGAGGGTTACTGTTCCCAATAGGCTTGCTCTAGGCAATCCTCGCGCTCCGGTAGACCCCGGGTTAAACGTGGTGAATGTTGCACTAGCACTTCATAACTTGCACGGTTCGCATACTTACTGATCTGAGCTAAAGAAGAGTAAGTGATCGCTTGCTGACCATGCTTGGCTGAGTTTGGCACATTTAACTTGTGGTACTCATTAGCGCTAATATCATGCAGTACAGCAGCTAGCGCGCAATCACCGGCGCCATTGGTGTTCTTAATGCTATCTGGCCCACCCATAAATGGGGCGGTATGGCTATAAGCACGCACAGGCTGTTGGCAATCTTGCTTGCGCATGGCACGTGAAAACTCATAACGGTTAAAGTCAGCGATTGCACCTGGAAGGAGTGGGTACTCAGTGGCGCGTTTATGCTGATCATCAACATAGCCGGCCATAAACATACCTTTTTCACCGGCGGTACAAATCACAAAGTCGACCCATTCTAGAGCTTTGTCTGCCGCTAATAGTGGATCTTCAAAACCGGTAATGGCTAGGCCTTCTTCTTCGTTCATAGCAAGAATATCAACATGATCATTTACAAAGTTGGCCCACCATGTAGGGTCTTGCTCAATAAGAAACTTGGTGCCGAGCGTCAGCACCACAGGTACCCCGGCTTCGTTTGCGTACTTTACCGCTTGCATAGTGGCTTCGGTCATTGTTTCGTTGCCTTGCGTACGCATAAGGTAGGCACTAATCACCAAAGCAGATGATTCTTGGATCAGGTTCTTATCTATGGACTCAGGGCGTAAGTGATTCATTAACCCTGCGCTAATGGCGAAGGTACGTTCGCCACTTTCATCAATCAGTGTAAAGCAACGGCCTATGGGGCCATCTACAGGTTGCAGATAATTAAGGTCTACACGGCTTGAGGTGTTACATAAAAAGCGATAGGCATAACTACCAATTTTGATATTTTCGCTCATTACGCCAAGTAGCACCGAACGATCATCAGCCAGCACTGAGTAGTTGTGCATGGTATTGCCTACGGTACCGCCAGCAAACTCGTAATCAACCATATCGTTGAGCTTGAGCCGATCATAGAGGGCATTGGTAACGTCACTGTCAATAACCTGTGACATGCCACGCTGCAGCCCGAATTCATCTAAGAATGCCTGATCGACCTTGGCTTCAATATCCACCACGATCTGATCTATGCCTACAATGTAGCTGCGCTTCAACCGCGATTCGGGGTTGATTTGATTAGTAAGTGGATCTTTATCTTCCACCGGGAAATAATGTTTATGTCTTCGGCGACCAGGAAACTTCATGACTTACCCGTTTTCGGTGTCCATAGAACAAAAAAAGCGGCGAATTATAGCTTAATTTTGGGTGTGCAGGCTATGGTACGAACCATAAAATCCGCTAAATAGTGAGAATGTGTTAATACTAGACTCAGAAAATTCTAATAATGAGTGTAAAGCATAGTCGAGAATTTGCTGATGTTAGCGAGAGGATTCGCCGCGCACTTGCCGATATTGCTTGGTATAATTGCTGTTCCTAAGTAGTTAAAAGATACCCTATGACCGAGCTAAATGACGAATACTGGATGGCGAAAGCCTTAGCCTGTGCCGATAAGGCCGAGCAACTCGGTGAGATCCCAGTCGGTGCTGTACTAGTCAAAGATGGTGAGCTAATTGCCGAGGGCTGGAATCAATCGATCACCCTTAACGACCCGTCGGCCCATGCTGAAATGATGGCGGTGCGTGCAGCTGGAGTGGCCCTTAATAACTATCGGCTTATTGACTGCACTTTGTACGTCACGCTGGAGCCATGCTCAATGTGTGCTGGTTTACTCGTTCATAGTCGCATTGCGCGGCTAGTCTTTGGTGCCAATGATTTAAAAACGGGTTCTGCGGGGTCTATTATGAACCTAGTGCAGGAGCCTCGGCTTAATCATCAAGTTGAAGTCACCAAAGGGGTGCTTGAGCAGCAGTGTGCAACTAAGTTATCTGCGTTTTTTAAGCGACGTCGGCAAGAGCATAAGGAGAGAAAAAAGGCGCGTCAGCAACGCCAGGGGGAAGGGGGTTAGGCCTCCGCCAAGCGTTGCTTTTCTAGTTCTTCCATTTGTTGCATAGCAAACAAGCGGCGACGCCACAAAATCTTATTGTGGGTATTTTTACGGGTTACTCGACGACGATTAGTCGATGAAAATAGTACATTTCGCTTAAAGCGATGCGTTCTACGGCGTTTTAGCATAGTGTATTCTCCTTGAAAGTGTGAGAGGGGAGAGCTGCCAATGAAAACACGATTAAATGACAGTTTTATGGCGTTCCGGCCGATTCTTCCTTGGCGCTAGCGTTGTTGGCCACCAAAGCATCGTTTTCATCTAACCATACTAGGGTGTCGTAGTAGCGCCGAATATTGTCTACGTAAGTTACCGCAACGTCTCCGCGCGCATAACCGTATTTAGTTGTACGATAATAGCGTTTCTTGATCAACAGCGGTAGGTATTTTTTCACATCGGCCCACTTGTCTTTATCGTCACCGGCACGTTCGGTTAGGATCCGCGCATCATTTACATGGCCCCAGCCGACATTATATGACGCTAAGGCAAACCAAGTACGGTCAGGTTGGGCAATACGATCAGGTATGCGTTCAATAAGATAACGTAAGTACTCGGCACCGCCGCGAATATTCTGCTCTGGTTTGAGTCGACTGGTAACGCCCACCTGTTTTGCCGTTGGTAAAGTCAGCATCATAATACCGCGTACCCCAGTGGGTGATTTTGCCAAGGGGTCCCACATTGACTCTTGATAACTAAGAGCAGCCAGTAAGCGCCAGTCTAACTCTTGTGCATACTGCTTAAACCAAGGCATATAAGTCGGTAAGGTATCGGCAACGGCCTCAATAAATGCCAGGGTGTTAACATAGTTAAACTGGCGTACGTGGCCAAAGTATTTCTCTTCCAAGGCGTAAAGACGCTTGTTCGCTTTTGCCTCACCGAAAAATTCCACAACCAAGGCATAAAGTGAGTCGTCGTTATCTTGGCGCAGTACCCAGCCAATTGGGTCATTGCGGGTCACGGAAAAGCCAATGCTCAGGTTCGGGTGGTAACGGCGAAACAGTGCCAAGGCGTGGGAGTCGGCAATGGTGTAGTCGATATCGCCGTCGATAATGGCTTGCAGTAACTCTGCTTCATCCATTTCGTCGGTTTCACTCCAACTCAGTTGAGGGTACTGTTTTTTATAACGATGTAGAGTTTGCGAGTGGCTGCTGCGGGCCAGTACCGTTAAGTTGCCCTCTAAGTCATCAAAGTCGCGCGGCCGTACTCGACCTTGTTTGTAAACCAGCTTTTGACTAATAGTGCGGTAACTGGGGCCAAAACGGTACAGTTCGGCACGGCTTGGGGTGTAGCCAATGCCCGATGCGACCAGGTCTAATGAGCCATTATCAAGGCGCTGAAACATATCGTTAAGGCTAAAGAACGGCACGATATCTAGCTCTACACCTAGGTAGTTAGCAAAATCTTGGGCAAGTTCGTATTCAAACCCTTGCTCCCCTTGAGGGGCTTGGTAATAATTGCTGGCACCGGCCAGGGTGCCCACGCGCAACGTGTTGCTTTGATGAATACGCTCTAATTGGCTAGGTTTTTGCGGCTCACTGCAGCCTACGAGCACCCAGATACTCACAATTAACCAAACGAATCTCACGGCTTGCCCCTTTACCCCGATACCACCACTTATAACAAAACCAAGGCTTGGCGTCACCTCTACTTTAGCCATAGAAAGTGAGGCTTATAAGGTTTCCCTTCAATAGCGGACAATCGTCCTTGCCAGCGGTCCTTTAACTCGCATTTTTAACGAAATTAAGTATAATGCGCGGCAACTGTCGTTCAATCCTTAACCCCGGATGATATTACCTATGTTAATCCTGCGTGGTGCGCCAGCACTTTCCGATTTTCGTGTTCAAAAAGTGCTTACTCAATGTAAGCAAGCCAACCTTCCTGTAACTAACGTCTACGCCGAATTTATGCACTTTGCTGATGTCACAGCAGCACTGAATTCTGACGAGCACAGCAAGCTGGAAAAGCTGCTTACTTATGGGCCGCATATTCCTGAACATGAGCCCCAAGGGACACTTATTTTAGTTACCCCGCGTCCAGGCACAATTTCGCCATGGGCGTCTAAGGCCACCGACATTGCTCACAATTGTGGATTAACTCAGGTACATCGTATCGAGCGCGGCATCGCCTATTATGTTGAAGGTGATTTGAGTGTTTGCCAGCTTAATGACGTGGCTGCCTTGTTACACGACCGCATGACCGAAGCAACGCACCGCGATATGGATGATGCCGCGAAACTGTTTCGTACCGATGAGCCGCGAGCCATGTCATCGGTGGACATCCTTGGCGGAGGCCGTGAGGCGCTAGCTAAAGCGAATGTTGAACAAGGCTTTGCCCTTGCAGACGACGAGATTGATTATCTGGTAGAGAACTTCCAGAAACTCGGCCGTAACCCGAACGACATTGAATTGTTTATGTTCGCGCAGGCGAACTCAGAGCATTGCCGTCACAAAATCTTTAATGCAGATTGGACCATTGACGGCACAGAGCAGCCCAAGTCGCTGTTCAAAATGATCAAAAACACCTTCGAGCAAAATAGCGTCAACGTATTATCTGCATACAAAGACAATGCAGCGGTGATGAAAGGCTCAGTGGCCGGTCGTTTCTTCCCTGATTTCAGTGGTGAATACACTTATCACCAAGAAAACATCGAAATTTTGATGAAGGTTGAAACCCACAACCACCCAACCGCGATTTCGCCATTCTCCGGGGCATCAACGGGCTCGGGCGGTGAAATCCGTGATGAAGGTGCTACAGGCCGAGGCTCTAAGCCAAAAGCTGGTTTGGTAGGCTTTAGCGTATCTAACCTACGCATTCCAGGTTTTGAACAACCATGGGAGAGCGAATACGGTAAACCAGGGCGCATTGTTGAAGCGCTGGATATCATGATTGATGGCCCGCTAGGCGGCGCCGCGTTTAACAATGAGTTTGGTCGTCCAAACCTACTGGGTTACTTCCGTACCTATGAAGAGCGAGTTAAGAGCCACAATGGCGAGGAAGTGCGCGGTTATCACAAGCCTATTATGATTGCCGGTGGTTTAGGTAACATTCGCACTGATCATGTACAAAAAGGCGAGATCCCGGTAGGCGCGAAGCTTATTGTGTTGGGCGGCCCGGCAATGAATATTGGCTTGGGAGGCGGAGCGGCTTCGTCTATGGCGTCAGGACAGTCCAATGAAGATCTCGACTTTGCTTCGGTACAACGTGAAAACCCAGAAATGGAACGTCGCTGTCAAGAAGTCATCGATAAATGTTGGCAGCTAGGCGATGACAACCCGATTGCTTTTATCCACGATGTGGGCGCCGGTGGCTTGTCAAATGCCTTCCCTGAATTAGTGGATGATGGCGGCCGAGGGGGCGATTTTGAATTGCGGAACGTGCCAAACGATGAGCCCGGTATGGCGCCGCATGAGATTTGGTGTAATGAATCCCAAGAGCGTTACGTGCTGGCGGTAGCAGAAGAAAACTTCGCTCGCTTTGAGCAAATATGTCAACGTGAGCGCGCCGAGTACGCAGTTATCGGTACTGCGACCGAAGAACGTCACTTACGGGTTTCTGACTCGCACTTCAACAATAACCCAGTGGATCTGCCGCTTGATGTGTTATTGGGTAAAGCGCCGAAAATGCACCGTGATGTCAGCACCAAGCAGGCTCAGGGTGAAGCGCTTAATACCAGCGCTATTACCGTACAAGACGCGGTGCAACGACTACTGCGCTTGCCAGCAGTTGCTGAAAAAACCTTCTTAATCACCATTGGCGACCGCTCCGTAACCGGTTTGGTTGCCCGTGACCAAATGGTTGGCCCTTGGCAGGTGCCGGTGGCCAACTGTGCCGTGACAGCTGCTGCGTACGACACCTATCATGGTGAGGCGATGTCTATGGGTGAACGTACACCTGCGGCACTGCTTAATTATGGTGCTTCAGCGCGTTTAGCGGTCGCAGAGTCACTGACCAATATTGCCTGTGCTGATATTGGCTCATTGAATAACATTAAGCTGTCAGCAAACTGGATGGCGGCAGCCGGGCACCCCGGTGAAGACGCCGGTTTATATGAAGCGGTTAAGGCCGTGGGTGAAGAGCTGTGTCCAGCCTTGGGCTTAACCATCCCGGTAGGCAAAGACTCAATGTCAATGAAGACCACATGGCAAGATAATGGTGAAGACAAGGCCGTGACCGCGCCGCTGTCTTTGGTTATCACTGCGTTTGGTCGTGTTGAAGACATTCGTAAAACGGTCACGCCACAGCTGCGCACCGATAAGGGCGATTCAACGCTCTTACTTATCGACTTGGGGGCTGGCCAAAACCGTATGGGGGCATCAAGCTTGGCGCAGGTATACAAGCAACTGGGTGACAAAACTCCAGATGTTGATAGCCCTGAGCTATTAAAAGGCTTCTTCGAGGCAATGCAAGCGCTGATAAGCGAAGAAAAACTACTGGCTTACCATGACCGCTCTGACGGTGGTTTATTCGTAACTGCTGCTGAGATGGCCTTCGCGGGTCACACTGGCGTAACGCTAGAGCTAGACGCGTTAGCGGGGTCTGATTTAGAGGTTCTATTCAACGAAGAGTTGGGTGCCGTTATTCAGGTTCGCAATGATGACCTAGACGCGGTGAAGGCCATCCTTGCCGAGAACGGCCTGGCGGCATTAAGCCATGAAATTGGTACCTTGAACGATGCTGATCAGCTGATTATTAACCGTGGTGGTCATGCAATCGTGGATAATAGCCGTACCGAGCTGCGTTTAGCGTGGGCGGAAACCACTTATCAAATGCAGTCTCTGCGTGATAACCCAGCCTGTGCTCGCCAAGAGCATGATGCCAAAGCTGATGCCAATGACCCAGGTCTTAACGTGAAGCTGAGCTTCGACATTAATGAAGATGTCGCCGCGCCTTATATTGCCACTGGCGCTAAGCCACAAATGGCTATCTTGCGTGAGCAAGGCGTTAACTCACACGTTGAGATGGCGGCGGCATTTAACCGTGCAGGCTTTGCCGCTGTTGACGTACACATGAGTGATATTCTAGAGGGGCGCTTAACGCTAGAGCAATTCAAAGGCCTTGTGGCGTGCGGTGGCTTCTCATATGGTGACGTACTCGGGGCCGGTGAAGGCTGGGCGAAGTCCATTCTATTTAATGACATGGCACGCGAGCAGTTCCAAGGCTTCTTCGAGCGTCAAGATACCTTCAGCTTGGGTGTGTGTAATGGCTGTCAGATGCTATCAACATTGCGCGAGCTGATCCCAGGCACGGAGCATTGGCCACGTTTTGTGACCAACCAAAGCGAGCGTTTTGAAGCGCGCGCAACCTTGGTCGAAGTACAAGACAGCCCATCGGTGTTCTTCAGCGGTATGGCGGGTTCACGTATGCCAATTGCGGTGTCACACGGTGAAGGCCGTGCCGAATTTGCTAATGAAGCGGCTATTCAAACAGCAGTGAACTCCGGGACTGTGGCGGTGAAATACGTAGATAACTACGGTAACCCAACCATGCAATACCCGGCGAACCCCAATGGTTCACCACAGGCAATCTCGGGTATGACCTCTACAGATGGTCGTGCCACCGTGATGATGCCACACCCAGAGCGGGTATTCCGCGCGGTAGCGAACTCATGGCACCCAGATGAGTGGCAAGAAGACAGCCCATGGATGCGTATGTTCCGCAACGCGCGCAAGCACATTGGCTAACTATCTAGTGCTTATCTAATCTAAAAAGGCTGCCTTGGCAGCCTTTTTTGTGGCTCTTATTGATGTGTTCCAATCAGCTTCGCTTCATGAGAAACTTTTAAAATGATCACCTACCATTTGCCGCTTTAAGGAAAACTATGCTGCGCAAGCTGTTGATTGGATTAGCAGTGATAGGGCTCACTCTAGCTACCGCCTACTTATTTCGCATTGAGCTCACCTTTATGGTAGCAAAACAGTACCTTGATGCCGATGAAGCAGAGTTAACCTGTGCTGATTGGCAATGGGGGAGCGGGCTGACCACAATCACAGTCAATAAGTTATGTGTAGGTTATCGCCAGCATCGGCTTGTTATTGAGCAGGCGCGAATCACACCGCAGCACATCGATATTGAAAAAGCAGCCCTAACTCTGGCTAAGCAACAAACTCAATCATCCAGTGATACTGGTAAACCTCAGGCGCTTAATTTGCCGCTGACAGACAGTCGTCCGTTGGTAACTGTTGAATCCCTTTTCGTGTACACGCCTTATGCCACTGCGCCTGTGCGTATGACGGTAAGTGAGCCGCAACTCAATCAGTGGGTGTTAAATGGTGATATAGCCGGTGATATCGCCATAACCTCGCAGCATATCGATTATGAACTGCATGCCAATCAAGCCTTAAGAGCCCGGCTTATGGCTGTGGCGGAGCCATCACTCATGCGCTTTAATATCTCTCAGTGGGCATTGCCGGAGCTACAAGTACAAGGGCGCTATTACGGAAACCGCATCGATAACCAGATCACTATTGCCAGCCAAGCTACTTGGCAACATACGCCTTGCCCGGTGCAGGTGAGTAGCCAGGGCCGCATCGAGGTGCGCTCCAAGAATATGCGTCGCTTTAGCTTAGACACCAGTGCACTGACAACGCACTTGCGAGCGCAGGCTCAATGTGACTATCAAGCCAGCCTAAAACCCTATTTCCCAGAGCTGCTCGAGGGGTCATGGCAGCTAACGTTGGCCGAGCCAAGGGTGAGTATAGATAAAAGCGAGGTGGAGCTCGCGCAAGTGCTGCTTACGCATAACAGCGAACAGACTAAAGTGGGTGTTCGCTTAGAGGCGCCGCGTGCCAATTGGCGCACAGCACAGGTGGCTGCCGATTATGCTTTACAGCTAGAAACCCAGTCGTTAGGGCGGCTTAGTGTTTCGGGGCAGGCAACTGAGCAGCGCATTAGCGGCGCCTTTAAAGGTCAAGTAGCCGCGCCGGTGGGTGAAAACGTGCATGTTGCCCCCGTAAGTGCCACTGGCGAGTTCGACCATAACTTTGCTGGGGCTACTGCGCTGCATGGGCAACTGAAAACCGCACAGTTAACAATGACGCCTTATTCTGGCGAACAGGTAGCGGTTACTGTTGATGCCACTATCAGCGCAGATAACTCGATTTCAGCGCGCTTGGAGACCGTTGCAGCTGTTGCGGCGAGTGCTGATATTAAACTCCTTGATGTCGAGCAAAATTATCAGGTACAGGCTGACCTGGGGGCAGGGCGGCGCAGCGCTCAGGTTGAGGTGCAAAGCCGTATTGGGCAACTAGATTCTGCGCAGCTGAGATTAAGTGAGCTCAGTGTCGATAGTCGAGTTGATATTGCTCGCAGCATTGATGGTGAGCACCTTATCTCATGGCAGCAGGCGCAAGCTTTGGTTAAGCACAGTTGGCAAGAAACGGCTTTTCCTATCACCGTGGTATTGCCGCCGACGCCTTTGCCTTCATTGCAAGCCATTGCCAGTCAATTGGCCCCCGAGTTGTCACTGACCGCTGGCACACTCAGCGCTCAATTACACGGGGATGCCCGTCTTCAGCGCATGCAATGGCAGCTAGAGGTGGACGACGCCAGCGTGCTTTATCAGAGTTACTTAGCTGAAAATATCAGTACGTCGCCGCAAGGACAGTGGAATTCAGGGCAACTTCAGCTCGATGATACTAGCTTTACTATTTCCCAACTACGCGCTGGACCGGTGTTGTCACAGGTGCAAGGGCTCTGGGGTTATGACCAAGATGCCTACCTCAAAGAGGTGCAGGCCGAGGTGTTAGGTGGCACTTTGTCGCTGGATAAACTTTATGTGACGGGACTAACGAAGCGCCGTGCTCCCACCTTAGTTGAGGTAGCACAAATTAATGCCCAAAGCCTACTGGCGCTAGAGCCACAGCAGGGCATTGAGATCACAGGGGTATTGGCAGCAAAACTACCAATACGGTTAGAGGAGCAGGGAGTCAGTGTCGAAAATGGCCGTATTTATTCGCAAGCTCCGGGTAAATTGACGATTAAAGATAACGCCGCCTTCGATGCGGTGAAAGCACAGCAGGCAGAGCTTGGGCCGATGTTGGGCATGTTGGAAAACATAGATATCAACAGCATCAACGCCGATGTTGATTTAAAAACCGATGGTTGGTTAACCATGGCGATGCAATTAAAAGGGGAAAACCCCGAGCACCAGCAAGCTGTAAATTTTAACTATAATCATCAAGAAAATATCTATACCCTATTTAAGGCGCTGCGCTTAAGTGATGAAATCACTAAGAAAGTGGAGCAAGAGTATCAAGCGAAGGAGTAAGCGAATGAGCAAACTATCGCTGGTGGCGGTGGTCGCTATGTTAACTTTAATGGGATGCACCCATAAGGTTGAGGTAGAGAGTAAAGAGCCAATCACCATCAACCTAAATGTCAAAGTCGATCATGAGATCCGCGTCAAAGTGGATAAAGAACTCGACGAATTATTCAGCGATGACAGCGAGCTTTTCTAGGAGGGGTTATGAAACTAGTTAAATGGAGTATGTTAGTCAGTGCCGCCATGTTGGCCTTCAGTGCCTGGGCGCTAACTTTAGACCAAGCTAAGGCGCAAGGTATCGTCGGCGAAACCAGCAACGGCTATTTAGCCTTAGTACAAAATAACAGTGAGGCGCAAAAGCTAATTGCCGAGATTAACGCTAAGCGTAAAGCCAAGTATTTATCATTGGCGAAGAAAAATGGTATCAGTTTGAGCCAAGTGGAGGCGTTAGCAGGCGCCAAAGCTATCGAAAAAACGACCGCAGGGCATATGGTTAAAGTCGACGGCCAGTGGCGCAAAAAGTAACACTAGGGTGAGCACAGCGCAGTAGCACGCTGCACTTTTTGCCGCTCAAAATGCCCAGCGCTATCAGTAGGTATAGCACTGGGCGGGCAAAAGAAAGGTAAACTAGGCGATTTGTCGTTCTGCCAAGCTCAGCTCCATGGTGGCTTTGAGCAAACGATACAGGTTGATGGATGCATCGATTTCCTGTTTACGGTTCGTTAGTGACTCGATATTCAACCCCAGCGGCACATCCAGATGGGCGCAGCTACGTAAGATCAAATCTAAGTTTTCGCGGCAGATGCGCACCGACTCACTCAAGGTGTTTTCGGCATCAAGCATGCGCCACTTAGTTGCCTCTGGTACGGAAATCCCCAACCACTGCATAAAATCCAGCGTTTTTTCACCGCCACAAGGGGTGAAGGTCAGAATAATACGCTGTGGCGAGAGCCCTTGCTGGCGGCAGCTGCGGGCATAACTGGTGATTAGATCAATGGTCGCTTGCGCATCGTAAACCGCCTGAGAGATAAAAAACTGACACCCTTGCGCCGTTTTGGTCAGCAAGCGCTCATGTTCATTGCGCTTATTAGCGTGGCGCTCAGCAATGGTCACGCCACCTAAAAAGAAGTCTTGGTGATGAGCGGCAATCTGGGTGTAGGCATCATTTAAGCTTAGCTTGATATCCCCTTGTGACGACGGACTTCCGACTAAGACTAAGTTATTTAAATCATGGTCATTGGCGGTGCTATCAAGCCATTGATTAAATTCATCCTGATTGCGCTGAGCCACACTTTTATAGGTGATCACATCGGCGCGTGATAAGCGCCGCAATAACTGGCCATAATCACGTGGGTCAATGGTGTGTTTGAATGGGAAGGGGCGCGGCGTACTGATGCGACTGCTCTCGTCCTGAATGTCATAAACCACCACACCGTCATATTCAATTTCGTGTAAACGGCCAAGCAGCTTTTCGGCAATTGCGCGCATGGCAACTTCATCAGTATCTGCTTTAGGTGGCGTAGTGCCAATTAAATACACGCCCTGACGGGGGTCCTCTATTTTTTCTCGCAGTGATAAAGCCATGGTTCTCATTCCCAGCAATTGACAATGAAATAACTATAACAGCCATTTAGACGTCTAAATGGCTTTTTATAATGAAACTTACTCAACTCGAGTGAATTTGCTTCAAGTTAAACCGTTATTCAGCATGATCCGAACGTTATACCCATTATGTCGTGGCTGACATATTTGTTTACAGCAAAGTGATGCCCCTAAGGTGCGTTTGCGATGTGATTTATTGCATAATGAGGAAGCTAAAAAACAACAAAACATCAAGGTTGAAGATGAAACTCTCTCTATTAGCGACAGGTGTCGCTTTCGCGCTCACTCTTGGCGGTTGCCAAAGCACGCAAACGACGACCAGCACCCCAACGGCTGCTGAGGCCGCGTCACAGTCACAAGCAGTGTTCTCTCAGGACTATGTACTTGAAGAGCTTGATAATGGTCTGCGAGTCATGGTGGTGAAAACAGACTACCCCGATGTAGTGTCATTACAAATCCCGGTGTCTGTAGGCTCACGCAATGAGGTGGAACCAGGAAAAACCGGCTTTGCACACTTCTTTGAACACATGATGTTCAAAGGCTCTGAGAAATTTCCTGCACACGTATATGCAGATATCTTGAAAAACTCCGGGGTCGATAATCGCGCCTACACCACGAACGATTACACCAATTATCACCTTAACTTCTCCAAAGAGCACCTTGATAAGGTGCTAGAAATTGAAGCGGATATCTTCCAAAACTTGAGTTACAGTGAAGAGCAATTCCGCACCGAAGCGCTGACCGTCAAAGGCGAATACTTAAAGAATAACGCCAGTCCTATCCGTAAGTTACTAGCGGCGGTGCGTAATGAGGCCTTTGATAAGCATACCTATAAACACACCACCATGGGCTTTTTTGCCGACATTGAAGCCATGCCAGATCAAAGTGAATACGGGCAAACCTTTTTCGAGCGCTTTTATAAGCCGGAATATGTCTCTTTGGTAATTGTCGGTGATGTTGACCCGCAAGCGACCATCGCGATGGTGAAAAAGCACTGGGGCAATTGGCAGCAAGGGGATTATCAAGCCGATATTCCTGTTGAACCGCAACAGCAGGCGCCTCGTTATGTGCATGAGCAATACGAAGGGCTACCCGGACACTGGTTATTAGTGTCATACAAAGGTGCAGCATGGCAGCCGCAGAAAAAAGACCGCGCGGCGCTTGATTTGCTCTCACAACTATACTTTTCTGAGAACTCAGATTTGTATCAGGAGCTGGTTGTTGATAAACAAATTGCCAGCCAAATGTTCACCTACAACCCGGAAACCAAAGACCCAGGCTTGATGCATGTGTTTGTGAAGGTGGATGATGAGCAGCACCTCACTACCGTGCGCGATGCTATCAACCGCACTTATGCCAAGGCACGTACAGAGTTGGTCGATGAAAGCCGGCTACAAGCCTTGAAATCGCACCAAAAGTACAGCTTTATTAACAGCTTAGATTCATCACAAAGCATCGCTTCAACCCTTGCGCGGTACATGCATTTCGAGCGTGACCCTGAGGTGATCAACACCTTGTATGCCACCGCCGATAATATTAGTGCCGAAGATATTCGCACCATGGCGAATAAGTACTTTGTCGATAATAACCGCACCACGGTGACGATGTCGGCTAGTGAGTCGGTCGCAGGCTTTGCCAACGAGGTGCGCCTTGATGCTTTAGTCGCTGAGCATCAAAATAAGCCTACCGAGCGCCATTTCACCGTGCTCGATAACACGAATAGTTCGCCGCTGGTGGATGTTAACTGGTTATTCTACACCGGCGCGGCTGCCGACCCAGAGGGCAAAAAAGGTCTGGCGGCACTGACTGCGGCAATGATTGCCAAAGGCGGCAGTGAGTCACAAAGCTATAAAGATATTCAAAAGGCTTTATATCCCATGGCGGGGAGCTTTAGCTATCAAATTGATAAGGAAATGATGTCGTTTCGTGGTCGTATTCATAAAGACAATGCTGACAAATGGTATGCCTTGGTGAGCGAGCAATTGCTAAACCCTGGGTTTCGCGAAGACGACTTCCAGCGGCTGCAAAAGGAGCTTATCGATAGCATTAAATCGGGCTTAAAAGCGTCTAACGATGAGGAGCTGGGCAAGGAGGTACTGTATAGCAAGCTGTATCAAGGTCACCCCTATGAAAGTTATAATTACGGCGACTTATCTGATCTGGAAAATATTACCTTAGCGGATGTGCGGGCCTTTTATCAGCAACAGCTGACCCAAAGTAAACTGCACTTGGGTATTACTGGAGCCATGCCACAAAAGCTGAAAACGCAGCTGTTAACGGACCTACAGGGCTTACCAAAAGGTGAGCAACGCCGCCTTAATGTGCCTGACGCTCCAGCGCTTGATGGGCGTTACGCGACTATTGTCGAAAAGTCGGCAAAATCAACGGCAGTGTCGTTTGGCTTCCCTATTGATACCACGCGATCGCATAAAGACTGGACAGCATTATGGTTAGTGCGTTCATACTTAGGTGAGCACCGTAACTCGAACGCCCAGTTATTCCAGCGTATTCGTCAGGTTAGGGGGATGAACTATGGCGACTATGCCTACATCGAGTACTTCCCTCGTGGTATGTTCCAAACTAAACCAGATGCCAACCTAGGACGTTCTGAGCAAATCTTCCAGGTATGGTTAAGGCCGCTGCGCTCAAATAACGATGCTCACTTTGCTACTCGCACCGCTTTATTCGAGCTCGATAAACTCATTGCCAATGGCATGAGCGAAGCGGACTTTGAAGCAACGCGAAACTTCTTAAGTAACTATGTGCCGCAACTGGTAGCCAGCCAAGACCGACAGCTAGGCTATGCCCTAGATAGTCGCTTTTACGACACCGATAACTTTGTCGACTATGTGCGTGAGCAGCTCAGTAGCCTAAGCGTCGAAGATGTAAATCGGGTGATCAGTGAGAATCTACAAAGCGACAATATGCACTATGTGTTTGTTACTGGAGATGGCGCCGATATGCAGCAACGACTAGCCTCGGAGCAGGAATCACCGCTGCAGTACAACACTGAGAAACCGCAATCGCTGCTTGACGAAGACAAGCAAATTCAAAGCTATCCTTTGCGTATTCCCGCTGAGAATATAGAGGTGTTGGCGGTCGACACCGTCTTTGAATAAGCATTAATCTGCACGAAAAGCCGCTGTTGATGAGCGGCTTTTTTATTGCTGTGTTTCTGCTATGGTAATGAGCGACAACTCATTTGTATGCCATGGAGGGACATAATGTCAGCCAAGCTATTATTGGGGCCTATTCTTGGCCTTGAATCAGATACCCTGTATACCTTTGTCTTTGTGACCGATAACAATGTGCAGCAATGTCATGTTGTATTGGGTGGGCAGAACCTAGAGGCGGTTGAAATCGGTTCCCTCAGTGCGGGGAAGGTATGGAAAGCCCGTATCGAACTTGACACCTCAGGTTACTTGGATTACCGCATTGCTATTCACGGCGAGGACGCCGCAGACCAACAAGGCCAAAAGCTGTGGACATTTTACGTGCCTGAGCAGGGAGAAAAGCCGCGCCTGGCCTATGCCTCATGTAATGGCTTTTCCGATTATAAGATGATGAATGCCACAGAAAAACCTTACTACTTATGGCGTGAAATGCATGCACAACACCAACAGGCGCCATTTTCGCTGCTGTTAATGGGAGGCGATCAGGTTTACGCCGACTCCATATGGTCTCAAGTCCCCACATTACAGCGTTGGAATGAACTTGATAAAGAGCAGAAAATAACGCGCCAAGTTAGCAAAGAGATGCGCAACCAAGTGACGCGATTTTATAGCCAACTTTATTTGGCTCGCTGGAATAAAGCGCCAATGGCGGCGATGCTGGCTTCAGTGCCATCGTTAATGATGTGGGATGATCACGATATTTTCGATGGCTGGGGGAGTTACCCTGATGATTTGCAGAGTTGCCCCGTGTATCAGTGTATCTATGAGGCGGCCCGTGAGGTGTTCACTTTGTTGCAATTGCGCGGCAGCGATAACCACAGTTTATTTGCCGGTGAACAAGGTTGTGACTTTTCATTTGCGCTGAGATTTCGCGATTACCATATTTTGGCCCTGGATAACCGCTCTGAGCGCAGTTTAAGCCAGGTGATGTCGGATACTTGTTGGGCCCATGTGACCGATTACCTCGATAGCCAATGCCAACAAGGAGATTTGTTGGTGATGACTGCGGTGCCTGTGGTCTATCGTGATTTCTCTTTCGCTGAGCGTGCGGTTGATGCCACCCCTTGGCAAGAAGAGCTGACTGATGATTTAAAAGATCATTGGCGGGCAAAAGAGCATGAAGGGGAGCGCGCTCGTTTAATTATGCGACTCATTGATAATGCCAAGCAACGTCAAGGCAAAACTGTGTTGCTGTCGGGGGATGTGCATGTGGGGGCTCTGGGAGTGATCAGGGCGCCACAATCTCAAGGCGCGGTGAAAATTCACCAAGTGGTGTCCTCGGGGATTGTGCACCCGGCGCCGACCTTTATGCAGTGGCTCGGGATTTGTGCGATCACCAATGACGATTTGGAATACATTGATGAAGGGGAGCAAATTACGGCTTCCATGCTGCGCCCATTTGGCTCAGCAAAGTACATTCGCGCTCGTAATTTTGTGTCCATGTGCCAAGGTGATGACGGCAAACTATGGGTCAACTGGCTCATTGAAGGCAAAGATAAGCCGAGTTATCCCATTAACTAGAGAGTAAAAAGGCCTCTTTAGGGAGGCCTTTTTTAACTACTTTTTGGCTTTGATTTTAGCCTTGGCTTTTTTGCGCTTGGCTTTGATCTTGGCCGGATCTTTTTTCTTTTTCGGTGGCAACTTAGGCTCTTTATGTTGTGGCTCTAAGCCCTTTATTTTGCGCCGTTTCAGTACTTGATCGGTATAACGCTCTATTTTGCCAACCATGGCCACATCATGGGCCTCAACCAAGGAAATAGCGGTGCCTTTTTTACCTGCACGGGCCGTGCGGCCAATGCGGTGCACGTATACATCGGCCGTGCGTGGCATATCAAAGTTGATGACATGGCTGATATCGCTGACATCAATGCCGCGTGCGGCGACATCTGTGGCCACCAAAATATTAGTGCGACCACTGTGAAAGCTAGCCATGGCTGCCATGCGTTTATCCTGTGGCATCTCGCCACGTAGCCATGTGGTTTTTATATCATTAGTATAAAGCTCGCCCACTAACTTTTCTAAACGCTCGCGGGTTTTCACAAACACCACGGCCTTTTCCACATCACTTTGTTTCAATAGATGGGTCAGTAGTGCCAACTTGTGCTCGTAATCATCGGCCAAGTGAACCCATTGTAAGATCTTGCCGCGCTCGCGACGCGAGGGTGAAGCTTCAAGTTTAGCGGGCTCATTAAGGATTCGCTCGGAGAACTTTTCTACTGCTTCGCCTTCCAAGGTGGCCGAAAATAGCAGACATTGGCGTCGGTTTTTGGCTTCCTCACAGATGCGCAGCATTTCTTTGCGAAAGCCCATATCTAGCATGCGATCGGCTTCATCGAGGATCAACATTTCCACATCCTCGGCATGGAAGTTTTCGGTATCCAAATACTCCATTAATCGCCCAGGAGTGGCAATCAGCACATCGTTGTTCTTTTCAAAGATTTCTTTATGACTGCCGTAGTTGATGCCCCCGGTCACCACGCCAATTTTCAGATGCGTGTGGGCTGCGAGATTTTCACACTGCTCATGGACTTGGTAAGCAAGTTCGCGCGTTGGTGCCATGATCAGCACGCGAGCGAAACCTGGGTTACGACGCGGGTGGTCGAGTAAGTATTGAATTGCAGGGATCAAGAACGCTGCCGTTTTCCCTGTGCCCGTTGGTGCACCCGCAAGTACGTCGCGACCATCAAGGGCCTCTGGGATGGCGAGCTGTTGGATGCTGGTGGCTTTGCTAAAGCCCATGGCATCAATGGCTTTTAAAAGCGCGGCATCAAGATCAAAATCGGCAAATTGCATAAAGGAGTCAAAATGAAGGACAATTGCGTTAATTATACGTGGCACATACACAAACACAAAGGGCAAAAGTGGCAGGATTTAACTTTAAACGCTTCTCCATCGCACAAGACAACGTCGCCATGAAGGTCTCAACCGATGGCATCTTGCTCGGTGTGTGGGCCGATGTCAGCCAGGCGCGGCGTATATTGGATGTGGGCACGGGCACAGGGCTACTGGCGTTAATGGCTAAGCAGCGGGCGCCCGACGCGTGGGTGCACGGCATTGATATTGAACCGGATGCTTGCACTCAAGCGCAGCTTAATGTTGCTGCGAGCCCTTGGTCTGAGGTGGCTATAAGCCGCTGTGATGCCAATACCTTCACGCCCGAGCAAGCGGTTGATTTAGTGATCAGTAATCCACCGTATTTCGATAATGCCCTTAAAGCCGGAAGCGACAAACGCACGTTGGCGCGTCATACCGATAGTTTACCTTTTAGTGAACTACTGGGTGTGTGGCAGCGAGCCAGCCACAGCCAGACTGAGTTGGCGGTGATTTTGCCACTATCTGGCGCCGAGCAATTAAATCAATTGGTGCTGCAACAAGGGGGATATTTACGCCGTTGTTGTCGAGTGAAAACCACCGCCACTAAAGCCGTAACGCGCTGTTTAATGCAGTGGAGTTGGCAGCAAAGTGATTGCCATTATAGCGAGTTGGTGATCCATCAAGGCGATGATTACAGCGGCGAGTATCGCGCATTGTGTCAGGATTTTTACCTGCGTTTTTGATTTTTCAGTGCCTTTGTCTCTGTAATGAATACGTATTCAATTGCCACAGTGATGCACTCAGTCTAGTGTTAAGTTTTTGTAAATCAAGCTTCAGGCTAATAACGAAAATGAGACACACTATGACAACTAAAACCCTCCTCGCTGCGAGCCTCTCGTTAGGTCTTGCAATCCCGGCGACAAGTTATGCCGCCCCGACCACCTTTGTTCACTTGTTTGAATGGAATTGGTCAGATATTGCTCAAGAATGTGAGCAGTTCTTAGGCCCCAAAGGCTACGCTGCCGTGCAGGTGTCACCGCCCAATGAGCATATCCAAGGCAGCCAATGGTGGACTCGCTACCAACCGGTCAGTTATGAGCTCACCAGTCGCGGTGGCAATCGCAGCGAGTTCATTGATATGGTTCAGCGTTGTGGCGAGGCCGGCGTAGATATCTATGTTGATACCCTGATTAATCACATGGCGGCGGGCAGTGGTGTTGGCACGGCAGGACACAGCTATGGAGATAAATATTTCCCAGATTACAGCCCACAAGACTTCCATACTAGCTGCGCTATCAATCCTGAAGATTATGGCAATGACCGTTGGCGCGTGCAGCATTGTGAATTGGTGGGCCTCGCGGACCTAGACACCGATGCCGAGTATGTGCAAAACACCTTAGCCAATTACATTAACTCACTGCAAAGCCTAGGGGTGAAAGGGTTTCGTTTTGATGCTGCGAAACATGTTGCAGCAGATGATATTGCCAGCTTAATGAGCAAGGTGGTAGGCAACCCAGTGGTATTCCAAGAGGTGATTGATCAAGGCGGTGAGGCTGTCAGCGCTTCGGAATATCTGGCCACAGGCTTGGTCACCGAATTTAAATACAGCACCGAGCTTGGCAACACCTTTCGCAATGGCAAACTCGCCTGGTTGAGCAATTTTGGTGAAGGGTGGGGGTTTATGCCAAGCTCCTCAGCAGTGGTGTTCGTCGATAATCACGACAACCAACGTGGTCACGGTGGGGGCGGTAATGTGATCACCTATGCCGATGGCCGTTTATATGATTTAGCGAACGTATTTATGCTTGCCTATCCCTATGGTTACCCTAAGGTGATGTCGAGTTATGACTATCACGGCGATACCGATGCCGGTGGGCCCAGTGTGCCGGTGCATAATAACGGCGAGTTAGAATGCTTTGGCAGCAACTGGCAGTGCGAACACCGGTGGTCTTATATCGCCGGTGGCGTGGATTTTCGCAATAACACCACCGAGCACTGGCAAGTGACGCAGTGGTGGGATAATGGCAATAACCAAATAGCCTTTGGCCGGGCGGATGCCGGGCATGTGGCCATTAACAAGGAAGAGTTCGCGTTGCAGGCGACGATCGCCACCGACATGGCTCCAGGGCGCTATTGCAATGTACTGAAAGGTGCGCTGAGTGAAGATGGCAGTCGCTGTAGCGCTGAGGTCATTACCGTACAACCCGATGGCACTATTAACCTTGATGTGGCCCCTTGGGATGCGATGGCTATTCATCATCAAGCCAAATTACCTGCCGTTGATGACGGTGACTGGCAGCGCACGGTGATCTTTATCAACGCACCCACCGCAAGCGGCGAGGATCTATTTCTACGCGGCGGCATTGACCACCACTATGCCAACACCACACAAGGGCGCGATTGCCAAACAAGTAATTACCAATGTGCCATGCCTATTCGTCACAACAACCTACGTAACACCACCACAGCGCCGTGGAAAATCAATGATAACTACCTTGATTGGTATGGTACTGAGGCGGGGCAAAGCAGTGAGGCTCCCGGCAGTGCGACCGACTGGACCACCGACCTTTGGCCCAGCGACTGGGGCACTGAGCGCACCGTGAGTGTTGATGGTTATGGGGTGACAACGCTTAATACGTGGGGGCCGCATTATTGGATGCTGGATGTTGAGATGGATTGCAGCCGCGCGGTGAATGGCTGGTTTGAAATTAAAGCCTTTGTGCGCAATGGCCAAGGCTGGGAGGGAGATATTAATCAGCCGAATAGCCCTTATGCGAGCGCAAATCATTTTGCACAATGTGGCAAAATAAACACCTTTGAATTCAATAGCGATACCGCACTCATACAAAGTTTTTAGCCTTTATTACCCAAGTCAGGAGCGGCTAAATCATCCTGACTTGGGTTAGTCGATAGGTTAAAGACCATTTTTTAACCTTATGTACTAAGGTGAAATTGTAGCCCTAAGGTTTTGAGTTCAATCGGCATGTGCGAAGGTTACTCTTTCGATAACTTATATAAGCCGGGGAGCAATAATGAAACACCTAGTGAGAGTAGCAATACTAACGCCACTCTTAACACATCCAAGGTAAAGAAATCACTCAGCGCTCTTTCTAAAGCGAGCATCAAGAGGACTGAAATAGCCGATGTGTATTTTCTTCTTTGAGTAAACTCATGAAGCGATTTGCACTTCACGCACCTGTACTTGGTGGAATGAGAAGATAGCTCAAACCATGCGAGAGATATTTTGTGTCCACAGTTTAGGCATGTTATCGACATTTAGAGCATCCTTCTCAATTTTAAAACCTTGTCTACGGGTTTATGGCCCATTCCTCCATGATAACACCACACTCCCAAAGATGAATCTAGATAGCAAAAGCTTCGTAAGACTTTTATTACCGCAATTTCTTGCCTAGTTAATTGTCCATTTAATCCAACTCACAGCTACAGTAACTACGCTGCACTGGGCAGGTTTGTAATTGCTTAAGCGCTGCTAGCATCATTTTTACAGGCACAACAATAAAGTAGACGGAGGCAACAATCACCATAATGGGGTCGGCGTAGGCCGCATACACACTTAAATCGAAATAGGTGAGTAGGGCTGCGATGAAAAATCCGGCGATAACCGCAGCGCTAATCACCGCATCCATAAACCATTGCTTGGTTTCAGCTATTACCAAAGCAGATGCACTAGCTCGGGCTTTAATCACTGTGTAAGCACCTATACAAGCAAGCAGGTTGATGACACCAAATAACAGTGCGGCCGCAGTATTGATAGTGCGACCACCATCCATCATAGCCAGCAGGGCTGAGATAAAAGACACACTGCACATCAGTGCGATAACAAACCCCTTAAAAGCAATAACAATGGCGGGTAAGCGCTGACTTAGTAAGGCACGTCGTTGAGAGCTTGGCGAATTTAGATATGCGGCGGTAAGCAGTGAGATAGCCGTTAATAACACACTGACAAGGGAGTAAGCACCGTCAAATAAAATCACCAAGGAGTCTAACCATAGACCCAAAATGAGGCCTAATAAGGCTAGTAAAAGCGCGCTTATGCAAGAAAACAGCAATAGCTTCTGAGTATTTAAAGGAGACATCATAAACCATCTCACAATGGGAATGTGTTCAATAGCAATTAACAACTTGCTGCCAGTGTAATGTCATAGAACTCACTTCCAAAGCCGCTGAGCGACGATATTTACGTCGCTGAGAAGGCATAAACTTGCTATGGTAAATAAAACCAGCAAGATATCTGCGGCACGGTATGAAAGTCAGTCAAATTGAAATATTTCTCGCTATTAGCGAATCGGGCTCTATTGCAGAGGCGGCGCGACGAATTGGCAAAAGCCGCACGACGTTAAGCTCGGCACTTACCGCCCTTGAGGATGAACTTGGCGTTGAGCTGCTTACTCGCACCGGTAATCAAGTCTCGTTAACGAATATTGGTGAAGTGATTAAAAATGACTGTGAACGCTTGGCGATGATCGCCAACGACATCACCGGTCGCTGTCATCAGCACTTGCAAGGTGTTGAAGCCTCGCTGCGCATTGCCCGTGACGATGCTCTCCCTGAGGCTTACTGGCGACAACTGATTCATGAAATGAGCAGACAATTTCCTAGTATTAGCGTTTCTGTGTATATGGCGCCGCCGCCGGAGCTCAACGATATGGTGGAGCAAGGGGTCGTCGATATTGCTTATTGTCTGTTACCCCAAAGCCAGCAACTAACAAGTAGCCATCAAGTCAAGCTAGGTGAAATTCGTATGATGACCGTGGCCAGCAAAGGCCATCCGCTCACGACACTCAGCCAAGTAGTTAAAGCCGACCTGTCCAGGTATACCGAATTTGCGTTAGCAACTATTGATGAAACGGGGCTGCATGCGGTTACTCCAGTCTCAGGAAATTACATCGCGTTGCCTTTTTATGAGCACCTGCGCAATGCCGTGCTTGATGGCACCGGCTTTGCCAGTGTGCCCTCGGTTTTAATTAATCCCTATTTACGCGACGGCAGTGTTAAAGTTTTGAAGTACGATCAAGCGATGACATCGCAGGCCTATGGCATGATTCAAACCCGCTATAGCCAGCTTGGTCGGCTAAGCCAGTGGCTAGCGCAACAAATTGCTGCCTACCTGAGTGAATCTTAGCGGCTGGTTGAGAAAGCAAATAAGGTTATAACGCGCTGTACTCATTCATGATTTGCTCTATCCAAGTAGCAATGCGTTCATCACTTTTATCGTACTGACTGTCCTCATCTAGCGCTAAGCCAACAAAGTGAGATTGATCCTCTGTTAATGCTTTAGAAGCCTCAAATTCGTAGTCATTGCCATTGGGCCATTGGCCAATAAAGTGCACACCTTGTGGTTTAATTTCGTCGTGGAGCATACCCAGTGCATCTTGGAACCATTGGCCATAACCTTGCTGATCGCCCATTCCGAAAAGTGCGATCACTTTGCCACTCAAATTGACGCCACTGATATCATCCCAGTGCGACTCCCAATCCTCTTGGATTTCACCAAAGTCCCATGTTGATATCCCGAAGATTAGAAATTCGTAATCTTCAGCTTTTTTCAAAGGCTCATCTTGGATGTTGTATAAGTCCACCACCTCAGCACCAATGATGTCGCGGATTTTTTCCGCTGCTATTTCGGTGTAGCAGGTAGTCGAGCCATAAAATAAACCAATCTTCATAATCGCCGTACAACTGAGTGAGTAATGGCCGCAGTTTAACGTATCGGCTCGCGACTATCTATGGCGTGCTTTATGATATGATGGCAAATAGGTAAATACACACTAAGCGCCTTACTTGTGAACAAGCAACCAATACACAGCGATAATATCGAGCATATAGAAATGTTCTTAGATGCGTTATATCTGGAGCAGGGGAGTAGTGAGAATACGCTGTCTGCTTATCGCACGGATCTTGTTAAGTTCAGCGAGTTTATAGCGCCGCAAGCGCTGCTGGCAATTGATAGCACCGACGTAGAACACTATTTAGCTTATCGTGTAGACAAAGGCCTTAGTCCGCGTAGTACGGCACGTAGTATCAGTGCACTAAAGCGCTTTTATCAATATCAGGTGCAAGAAAAGCGTTTGCCCAGCTCTCCTATGGAAACCATATCTCGGCCTAAACCAAGCCAGTCCTTGCCTAAAACGCTAAGCGAAACAGACGTTGAAGCTCTCCTAGCAGCACCGGATTGTGATGAGGCGATGGGCCTTAGAGACCGCGCAATGTTAGAGCTTCTTTATGCTACAGGCCTGCGTGTCAGCGAGCTGATAGGCTTACGCATGGAGCATGTTAATCAGCGTCAGGCGGTGGTGTTTGTAAAGGGTAAGGGGAACAAAGAGCGTCTAGTGCCTATGGGGGAAGAGGCACTGTTGTGGCTAGAGCGTTATTTAAAGTACGCGCGCCCATCATTGGTTAAGCTCGCTACTGACTTTGTATTTGTCTCTAAGCGGGGCATTGGCATGACGCGGCAAACCTTTTGGCATCGCATTAAACACTATGCTATGTTGGCGAACATTAAATCAGATTTGTCCCCGCATACCCTACGTCATGCCTTTGCAACACATTTGTTGAATCATGGAGCTGACTTAAGGGTTGTACAAATGATGTTAGGGCACAGTGACTTGTCGACCACACAAATTTATACTCATGTGGCGAATGAAAGGTTAAAATCGGTCCATGCTGAACATCACCCCCGTGCCTAGGCAATAGATTAAATTGCTCAGGTGCTGGAATTTATTTGTATAAGCGCGGTCTAGTTTATTGTGCAAGAAGCAGTTAGAGATTTTATTATGAAAAAATTAGTTGTTGCGCTGGCGTTTGCTGGTGCCAGTGCCGGAGCGTTTGCTCAAGGTGTCAGTGTAGAGCCGCAAGACACCATGCAGCAGCAGGTGAGTGTGATCCAAAGCAAGCTGGCAGAGCTTGGGGTAAATGTAAAGCAAGTGCATCCCAGTCCGGTGCAAGGTTTACAGGAAGTGATCACCGATAAGGGCGTGTTTTATGCCAGTGCTGACGGCCGTTATCTTGTGCAAGGTACGATGATTGACCTTGTTAACCGTGAAAACTTAACAGAAAGTGCACTGAGTCATGTGCGCCTTGAAGGTGTAGCGCAATATCAAAACTCAATGATCACCTATAAAGCAGATAACGAAAAAGGCAAGATCACCGTCTTTACCGACATCACGTGTGGCTACTGCCGTAAGTTACACCGTGAGCTGGATGACTACCTAGATGCTGGCATTACCGTGCAATATTTGGCATTTCCGCGTGGCGGGTTACGTGGCTCTGGGTACACCGACCTGATGAATGTGTGGTGTGCTGATAACAAGCAAGAGGCACTGACGGAAGCAAAAGCAGGTGAAAAACCAGAAAAGATTGAAAACTGTAACGCACCGGTGGCAGAGCACTACCAATTAGGTCAAAGTTTTGGTATCAGCGGTACTCCAGCCATTATTTTATCTGATGGCAGCATGATCCCAGGTTATCAGCCTGCGGCTGCAATTAGCTCAGCGATTGATGAGTTAAATAATAACAAATCTTAATGTAGAATGGGCCGCATCTAACGACGGCCCTTTTTTTGGAGTTTGCCTTGCAGGCGCATACCACCATAATGGCTCGCCCGCGAGTCGATGACAGCCACCTAAGCGATAAGCTTCACCCCGTTATTCGTCAAATCTATGCCTCTCGTGGCGTCAATAGTAATGAGCAAATAGATAACCGTGCCAATACCTTGCACGATTTCCGGCTATTTAAAGACATTGAATTAGCAGCAGAAATACTCAGCGACAGTTTACAGCGCCAAGACAAGGTGCTGATTGTCGGAGACTTTGATGCCGATGGTGCCACCAGTACTGCCACCTTAATGCAAGGCTTGGGTATGTTTGGATTTAGTCAATTGGATTACCTGGTGCCGGACCGTTTTAACTTCGGCTATGGGCTAAGTGTGGAGTTGGCAGAGCATATTGTCGCCATGGCTCCTGATTTGGTGATCACCGTTGATAGTGGCATTTCGTGCTTAAAAGGTATCGAGCGCGTCAAGGCTGCCGACATTAAGGTTATTGTCACCGACCACCATTTACAAGGTGAACAATTACCCAACGCTGATGCCATTGTTAATCCCAATCGCCATGATTGTACTTTCCCATCAAAATCGATAGCCGGTGTTGGTGTGGCTTTTTATGTGCTTATCGCATTGCGCCATACGCTGCGGGAGCGTAGTTATTTTAATGAGCAGCGCCCTGAGCCGAATTTAGCCAACCTCCTCGATCTTGTTGCTCTTGGCACGGTTGCCGATGTGGTGGCGCTGGATGCGAATAATCGCACCTTGGTGCATCAAGGGCTGGCGCGCATCCGCAGTGGTAAGACTCGCCCCGGTATCGAAGCGCTGGTTGATGTAGCACGGCGCACGCAAGCGCGTTTAAGCGCCTCAGATTTTGGCTTTGCTCTAGCGCCACGGTTAAATGCGGCAGGTCGATTAGATGATATGAGCTTAGGCATTGCTTGTTTGCTATCACCGGATATTAATCACGCTCGGCGCATTGCCGGTGAACTGGATATGCTTAATGCGGAGCGCAAAGAAATAGAGCAGGGCATGCAACAAGAAGCGCAAGCTGCGCTGGCTAAACTCTCTTTAACAAGTGCGCAAACACCCGATGCGTTATGTCTGTACCAGTGCGATTGGCACCAAGGTGTTATTGGTATTCTCGCCGGGCGTTTAAAAGAGCACTATCACCGCCCCACGGCTATTTTTGCCGCCGGAGATAATGGCCTACTGAAAGGGTCTTGTCGTTCTATTGATGGCGTTCATATGCGTGATGTGTTGGCGCATATCGATGGTCAATACCCAGGGCTGATCGCTAAATTCGGCGGCCACGCCATGGCTGCGGGGTTAAGTATTGAGGAAGCGCGATTCAACGAGTTTCAACAAGCCTTTGTGCAAGAGATAGGTAAGGTGCTTACCGAAGAAGCGAAGGAGTGTATTTTACTCACTGATGGTGAACTACCCAGTGATTGTTTGAATATGGAGTTTGCTGAGTTGTTGCGTCAAAGTGGGCCTTTTGGTCAGCATTTTCCAGAGCCCATTTTTGAGCATACCTTTGAGTTGCTGCAACAGCGCGTTGTTGGTGATAAACACCTCAAGCTAGTGCTGCGCCATAGCAGCGGCCGAGTGCTTGATGCTATCGCTTTTAATGTCGATGTACGCGCTTGGCCTGATACCCAAGTGCGCTATGTGCACCTAGCTTACCAGCTCGATATTAATGAGTTTCGTGGCCAATTTTCTTTGCAGTTGATCGTTCGAGAACTGCAAAAACAATAGCCACAGCAAGTTGGCTTAGAGCAAATAAAATTAGATAAAATCATGTGAAAGCGCTAATAAATGCAGCAGTTTTTTGCTAAAATCGAGCGCTTTTATTGATGCGCCGAATTCTCAGTATACTTGAAGTGTAAATGCTTACATCAAGATGGCTTACGAGATAGACCTTGGCGCCACCATCATTTTGCGGAGTGACATGCATGTTTGAAGTGAATCCTGTGATTAATCAAATCAAGGAAATTCGCGAGCGCACAGAGCTTCTTCGGGGGTATCTTTGACTACGCTCTTAAGAAAGAGCGGTTAGAAGAAGTGAATGCTGAACTCGAAGACCCAGCAGTGTGGAATGAACCTGAAAAAGCCCAGGCTTTAGGTAAAGAAAAAGCCAGTCTTGAGGTGATTGTTGAGACTATCGGCAAGCTTGAAGACGGTACTGACGATGTCGAAGGGCTGGTGGAGCTGGCTGTTGAGGCCGAAGATCAAGAGACCTTCGAAGAAGCCCAAGCTGAACTTGAAGAACTTAATGCCCACCTTGAAAAACTCGAGTTCCGTCGTATGTTTAGTGGCGATCAAGACGCTAACGATGCGTACTTAGACTTGCAAGCGGGTTCGGGTGGTACAGAAGCACAAGATTGGTGCAACATGTTATTGCGCATGTACTTGCGTTGGGCCGAGGCGAAAGGCTTTAAGGCTGAAATCGTTGAAGCAACTGATGGCGATGTGGCGGGCATTAAAGGCGCCACAGTAAAAATTAGCGGTGAATATGCCTATGGCTGGCTGCGCACGGAAACAGGTGTGCACCGTTTAGTCCGTAAGAGTCCTTTCGATTCTGGCGGACGCCGCCATACCTCGTTTGCCTCAGCGTTTGTTTACCCAGAGATTGACGACAATATCGAAATCGATATCAATCCAGCCGATTTACGCATTGATGTATATCGGGCTTCGGGGGCTGGGGGTCAGCACGTTAACCGGACAGAGTCAGCGGTGCGAATTACCCACTTGCCAACCAATACCGTGGTACAGTGCCAAAATGACCGCTCGCAGCACAAAAACAAAGACCAAGCGATGAAACAGTTAAAAGCAAAACTGTTTGAGCTGGAGTTGAAAAAGCAAAACGCTGAGAAGCAAGCGCAAGAAGAAGCAAAGTCAGACATCGGTTGGGGCTCGCAAATTCGCTCCTACGTACTCGATGACTCACGCATTAAAGATTTGCGCACCGGTGTTGAGAACCGCAATACCCAAGCGGTACTCGATGGAGACCTTGATAAATTTATTGAAGCAAGCCTTAAATCAGGCCTGTAATGTAACGCCAAACCAATAGAGCTAGAAAATGACAGATCAAATTCAAGACGAAAATAAACTAATTGCTGAGCGTCGTGCCAAGCTCGACGCCATTCGCGAAAACTGCAGTGCTAACGGCCACCCAAATGGTTTCCGTCGAAAACATTATACTGCTGATCTTCAAGCCGAGTTTGGCGATAAGTCGAAAGAAGAATTAGTTGAGCTTGATCATCAGGTGGCCGTGGCTGGGCGTATTCTTGCTAAGCGTGGTCCATTTATGGTGTTGCAAGATATGAAAGGTCGCGTACAAGCCTACGCTTCAAAAGATGTACAAAAAGATCTTAAAGCTAAATATGGGCAACTAGATATCGGCGATATTATTGGCGTTGCTGGACCTTTGCATAAATCAGGCAAGGGTGACCTCTATGTTGATATGCATGAGTACGAGTTACTGACTAAGTCTTTACGTCCGTTGCCAGAGAAATTTCATGGCTTATCTGATCAGGAAACCAAATATCGCCAGCGTTACGTTGACTTGATCACCAACATGGATACGCGTGAGACTTTCCGCGTTCGCTCGAAGATCATAGAGGGGATCCGCCGCTTCTTGGCTGAGCGTGATTTTATGGAAGTAGAAACCCCTATGCTGCAGGTCATCCCTGGTGGTGCAACAGCGCGCCCGTTTGTGACTCATCACAACGCGTTAGACATTGATATGTATTTGCGTATCGCTCCTGAGCTTTACTTAAAGCGTTTGGTCGTCGGTGGTTTTGACCGGGTATTTGAGATTAACCGCAACTTCCGTAACGAAGGGTTATCAACACGCCATAATCCTGAATTTACCATGATCGAGTTCTATCAGGCCTATGCTGATTACAATGATCTAATGAACTTGACCGAAGATATGCTGCGCACCGTAGCGCAAGACGTGTTGGGTACCACCACTATCGTCAATACCACTAAGAATGACGAAGGTGAAGTCATCGACAGTGTAGAATATGACTTTGGTCAGCCATTTACGCGTTTGAGCATGGCCGATGCAATCATCAAGTACAACCCTGATTTTGACGCTCAGGTATTTGCAGACCCTGAAAATCACCTAGAGCAGTTGATTGCCTATGCCAAGCAAGTTCATGTCAAGATCCCTGACAACTGTGTATGGGGCGCGGGCAAGTACATGTGTGAAATCTTTGAAGAAACAGCCGAACACCAGTTGATTCAACCGACCTTCATTACCGAATACCCATGGGAAGTTTCACCATTGGCACGTCGTAACGATGCTAACCCATTCGTTACCGACCGGTTTGAGTTCTTCGTCGGTGGACGTGAATTAGCCAACGGCTTCTCTGAGCTTAATGACGCTGAAGACCAAGCCGCACGTTTTGCTCGCCAAGTTGAAGAAAAAGATGCCGGTGATGATGAAGCCATGCACTTCGATGATGACTATATTCGTGCACTTGAATATGGTTTGCCACCGACAGCAGGTGAGGGCATCGGTATTGATCGTCTAGTTATGTTGTTTACTGACTCGCCGACGATTAAAGATGTTATTTTGTTCCCGCATATGCGCCCTGAACAAGAGTAACAACTTAAATTGTTTAAAAAACGCGGCCTTAGTGCCGCGTTTTTTGTACCTCTTGTGTGCGATATGTCTCAAAAAGTCCCTCGTCTCCTCGCAAATGAGTCCCTGTTTTCTGTATTGTTGTTTTTTAAGCTTATGATATATATGGTTTTTTAATTTCAGCTTTAATTAAGCTGTGATTTGCCACGCTATTATTTGTAAGTCCTTAGGCTAATATTTAGGCGTAGTCGATGCGCTAAATAAAATTAAAAGGGAGTGTGGCAAATGGAAAACGACGATTTTTTACCAGAAATTCCAGTGGATAAGAAGCGCCAAGCTTATTACCGCGAGTGTATTCGCGAGTTTGAATTACTCGGATATCGCGACCAGTTTCTACGCGAAATTAGCGAGGATTTAGAAGCCGTCGAGAGAATGCAGAGTGATAAGCCAACAAGCGATCAATAGTGCTTATTTTTAGATGTTTAACGCCCCAAAAATGGCCCTTAAGGGTCATTTTTTATGCCTTTTTAGCGGTTGTGGGCAAAGTCTGAGCAGATGGATTGATTTTGCTATAAAAGTGTTTGACATATTTGCTCAGACCTTTATTATACGCCCCACAAAGACGGAGAGGTGGCCGAGTGGCTGAAGGCGCTCCCCTGCTAAGGGAGTATAGGGTTTGTAGCCCTATCGAGGGTTCGAATCCCTCCTTCTCCGCCATTTATTTTAAATGGCTTTCTTTGTTTATAGATACGGACGCATAGCTCAGCTGGATAGAGTACCTGGCTACGAACCAGGCGGTCGGAGGTTCGAATCCTCCTGCGTCCGCCATCTTCCTTCAAGATGGTCTAATATCTATAAATCACTTTTATGTACCGGACGCATAGCTCAGCTGGATAGAGTACCTGGCTACGAACCAGGCGGTCGGAGGTTCGAATCCTCCTGCGTCCGCCATCATTTAAGTGATAAATTCAGAACGTGAGTTCACATATATAACGGACGCATAGCTCAGCTGGGTGAAGAGAAACCAAAGCAACGCTTTGCAGTTCGATAAACGCGAGTCAGGACGACGAGCCGGAACCCTGCTACAGGATGTACTAGGGCAATAAAACATATAACGGACGCATAGCTCAGCTGGATAGAGTACCTGGCTACGAACCAGGCGGTCGGAGGTTCGAATCCTCCTGCGTCCGCCACTTCATTTAGAGAGAAGTGATAACAAACCAACGAAAGTTGGTTTTTTTATGTCTGAAATTTGATGTAAGCATACGGATGCGAACCACCGAGGTTCGTTGATTACCAATTCTGGCCTGCACCCGCCACTTCCTTTAAAGAGAAGTGATAAAAACCAATGAAAGTTGGTTTTTTATGTCTGAGGTATAACCTCTACTCTTTACTTGATAGTTAAACCAGCTCAACTATTTATCCATCGGTTTATCTCACGTCGTAGGTCAGACTTCAGTCTGACAATTTTGCCATCCTGCACCCGCCGTTTCCTTTAAAGAGAAGTGATGATAAACCAACGCAAGTTGGTTTTTTTATGCCTGAAATATTACCTCTACTCTTTACTTGATAGTTAAACCAGCTCAGCTATTTATCTATCGGCTTATCTCACGATGTAGGTCAGACTTCAGTCTGACTACTTCGTCGTCCTGCACCTTTTCCTGCTTTTATCTACCTTTTGTCTCACTGCGAAAATAGCGCTAGCTGGGATTGTGCTCTTGGCTGTTTGTCTCCTACCTATGCCAATAATACAGCTTCGCTCCAAAGTTACTGCCTAGAGCAGGTTACAGCCCGTTCGCTTTGCTACGTTAAAGCTAAGTTGGAATCATTAATCATCGACGATGCATTGTTAAAAAAGGAATAAAGTATTCCTTTTTGTTGTTTGTTTTTATAATATTTTGATAGGATGAATTTAAGCCATTTATTTAACCTGTGACGGTTGCGCCCAATCGGCGCGCTATCAAGGTTATGCGGAGCATAACAATGACAAAAACCCCGGTATCGATAGTGTGTGCGTTAGTTTTAGGTTGTACCTTAGGTGCAGGGCACAGTGTTGCCCAGCAAAGTGTTGCCCAACAAAGCAATTACGCCCCTTTTGTAAGTGATGTGCCCTTAGTTCAGCAACCTATGCTTAATCCTGAATTTTGGTTGCAACGCCAAAGTGACAGTAAACCGCTGATGTCGCAGTCGCAAATTCAAGCCTTCAATCGCAGTCTCATCAATAATAACCCTTACATTATCGACCCCCTAGCGATGCCTGATACGCTCTCTGCTAAGGCGTTACGCAGTTATATCCGTAACACCAGTAGTACGCCTTCAAGTCCTCGCTTTTATGTTGATGGCAAGCAACTTGATCGGGCCGACCTTGCGCGTTATCACGCAAACACCAATATTGATGCTGTGACTGATAGTAACCCGGTGCGCTTTGGACTGATTGTTGAGCGCACCTCCTTGCGTACCTTCCCAACCGCCGATAGGGTGCTAAACAGTGAAATGGATGCCGACTTAGACCGCTTTCAAGAAACCGGGGCGTTTCCGGCGGAGCCTGTCGCTATATTGCATGAAAGTGCTGATGGTCAGTGGTATTTGGTGGCGGCTTATAACTATACCGCTTGGGTCAAACGATCCGCAGTGGCGGTAGGTAATAAGAACCGTATCCGTACCTTCACTCAAGCTGATGACTTTATCGTAGTGACCGGTGATAAAATAGAAACCACTTATGTTCCTAATGAACCGCGTGTTTCCGAGGTACAATTGGATATGGGTGTGCGCTTGCCGCTAGCCCCTAAAGAGCAGGTTAAACACCTAACCCATGGGCAAAATAGCTTTGCTAGTTATATTGTGATGTTGCCTGTGCGCAATGACGATGGCACCTTGAGTTTTGCTCAAGGCTTGATACCGCGCAGTGCCGATGTGCATTTAGGTTATTTGCCGCTCACTGCGCACCATTTAATAGCTCAAGGGTTTAAGTTCTTAGGTGAGCGCTACGGCTGGGGGCATGACTATAATGCCCGTGACTGTACCGGCTTTGTCGGTGAAATTTATAAGTCCTTTGGCGTGTGGATGCCGCGTAATTCATCGTGGCAGGGTAAAACCGATTACGGCCACAACTGGCGTTTTGATAAAGACAGCACAGAGGCACAAAAGCGCGAGGTTATCGCGCAAATGCAGGTGGGCGACCTTATTTACATCCCTGGCCATGTGATGATGTACATTGGTTCATACCAAGGCCAACCTTATGTCATTCATGATGTGAAGGGTCTAGGTTATATCCAGCAAAATGGTGAGTTTTACGATGGCGAGCTCAATGGCGTGTCGGTAACGCCCCTATTACCCTTGCACCTAAATAGCACCACTTCTTACCTTGAGCGCACCTATGCGATTAAGCGCATTGCTCAAGGAGCAGAGCAATGATCATTCAGTCTGTGCGTTTTGCACGCTTATCGGTGCCATTGCATACGCCATTTAAAACGGCGCTGCGCACGGTGACGCATATTGATGACCTAGTGCTGATTATTGACACTCGATGTGGCCGCCGAGGTTATGGTAGTGCACCCTCAACGCCTGTTATCACCGGCGACACCCATCAATCGATACTAAGTGTCATCGAGCAGGTCCTTCAACATCAGCTTATTGGCCAGCACATACAAGATATCAATCGCTTATGTGATGACCTAGCGGGGGCAGTGGTGGGTAATTATTCCGCCAAAGCGGCGTGTGAAATCGCCCTCTATGATTTATGGAGCCAAAGTTTAGGTGTGCCGCTTTATCAGGCTCTGGGAGGACACCAAAGTGAGCTGAAAACCGACGTCACCATCAGCGTAGATAGCATAGATAAAATGCTCAGCGACTGTGATAAGGCACTGAGCAACGGTTTTGATGTGCTTAAAATTAAAATTGGCAACGAGCTTGAGCAAGACATTAAGCGGGTACAAGCCATCGCTGCTCATGTCGATAGCAAAGCATCTTTACGGTTAGATGTGAATCAAGGCTGGGATGCCAAGCAAAGCGTGCGTGCACTGCAAGCAATTGAAAGCCAAGGTATTGTACTGGAATTGGTCGAGCAGCCCGTGCCAACTCATGATATTGATGGCCTGTGCTACATCAGTGAGCGCGTGCAATCGAAGATTATGGCCGACGAAAGCGCCTTTTCTGCTAAACAAGTGTTTACCCTACTTGAGCGCGGCGCCGTTGATATCATTAATATTAAATTGATGAAAAGTGGCGGTTTAAGCCGTGCAATTCGCATTGGTGAGGTTGCCGCAACTTATGACTGCCCGTGCATGATTGGTTGTATGCTAGAGGGCAGCATTGCGGTGTCGGCAGCGGCTCACCTGGCTGCAGCAAGGACACGGCAAATTAGTCTCATTGATTTAGATGGTCCGGCTCTGGGGCAATATGATCCCATCCAAGGTGGGGCGACGTTTTCGGGCCCTGTGATCAGCCTTAATCAAACAGCCGGGCTTGGTATAGCGGCGATAGACGGCCTTATCGAACTAGCTGATGGAGTATGGCAATGAATAACACATTACTAAGCTTGCTACTGCTAATAAGTACCTTAATGAGCGGTGGCGCTGCATCAAAGCCACAACCCATTGCACTGTACAACCAGCAATTGGTGGTGGTGGTAACTGACTCATGGACCGATATACAAGGCGACATGCTCTTATTTGAGCGCGGCGAACAAAAGCGCTGGCAGAGGGTGGGCGAGTCCAGTGCTGTGGTCATTGGTCGTACTGGATTGGCCTGGGGTCTAGGTCTGCACCCCGCACAACCAGGTCAACAAAAAGTCGAAGGCGATGGCAAAGCACCCGCCGGGATATTTGCTTTAGGTGAGGCCTTTGGTTACTTACCGTCGCTGAAAACCGGGCTTGAATACCAGGCCATGGATGCCGGCGATTACTGTATAGATGTTAAAGGCTCGCCCTATTATAACCAGATGGTCAATACGCGCGAGGTGGGGAGTCAGGCCGTTGAAGGCTCATCTGAAGCCATGCGTCGAGATATACATAGCCAAGATGAGCTATACAAAAAAGGCGTTATCGTCGCGCATAACCCCGACAATATAGATGGGGCCGGCAGTTGTATCTTTATGCATTTATGGCGTGCCGCAGATAAGCCCACAGCAGGGTGTACGGCAATGGACGAGGCGGATATGGACCGTTTACTAGCCTGGCTCGATAAACGCAAACATCCGCTGATGGTGATTCTACCGCGAGTGGAATATGCTCTCAAACGTGCACACTGGCAGCTGCCAGCACTGCCACGATAGGCGTATACGGTTATGAATGCGCATTATCAACCTCTGGATTGGCTGGTCTTTGCCGCCTATGCCTTACTTATCGGTGCCACCGCTTGGTGGTTTAACCGCAAAAAAGCCACCACTAGCTCAGAGTATTTTCTCGGTGGCAATGCGATGCCTACATGGATGGTGGCTGTCTCGGTGTTGGCCACCTCGCAGTCGGCGGCGACCTTTATCGGCGGTCCGGACCAAGGTTATCAGGGGGATTTATCCTATTTAGCGACTAACATTGGCGCCTTTATCGCCGCTATCATTGTTGCCAAGGTGCTGATCCCGCGCTTTTATCGCTACCGAGTGTATACCGTGTACGAGTTGCTGGAGCAGCAAATTGGCCCCAAAGCCAAACGCAGTGCGGGCATAATGTATTTATTTGGACGTGTGTTTGCCAGTGGCGCGCGGCTGTATATGGCGGCCATTGCCGTGGCGATGATTCTTTATGGCAATATTGCCGCTAGCAGCGTGATCATGGCCACCTTAGTGCTGGTTTTGGTGGGCCTGCTGTACACCGTGTTTGGCGGTATTCGTACGGTGATCTACTCAGATGTGATCCAATGTGCCGTTTACACCGGCGCCGCTCTGTGCGTTATTGTGAGTTTATGGCTGGCGATCCCGGCCGACTTCAGCACCGTGATTGAAGCGTTGCAAAACCCCGCACCCGGGCAGCCTTCGAAGCTAGCACTGCTAAAGTTTGAACTCGATTTTAGTGCCAGCGGGGTATTTAATATATGGTCGGTGTTTACTGGCTTTGTGCTGCTCAATATTGCCGCCTTTGGTCTCGACCAAGATATGACTCAGCGGGTGCTCACCTGTAAAGACGCTAAATCAGGTAGTCGTGCTATGTTATTGTCCATCGCTTTGGTGATCCCGGTGATGTTGCTGTTTATTATTATTGGTTTGCTGTTGTTTGTTTTCTACCAACGCCCAGACATTATGGCGCAAGGGGTGGCTAGCCAAGGCGTGGAGCAGTTCCAAGGTGAGAAAATCACGGTGTTTATGCACTATGTACTTAACGAGATCCCCGCAGGTGTGAGGGGGTTGGTTACCATAGGTATTATTGCGGCGGCCATTTCTACGTTGAACTCTGGGCTAAGCTCAATGGCATCGGTATTAGTGCAAGATTTATATAAACCTTGGCGGCAAAAGCGCAACCCAGATCAACACGATAGTCACTATGTGGTGGCCGGACGCTGGGCCATGTTAGTGGTGTCTCTGGCGCTGGGAGGGATGGCGGTTATTTGCTATTTTTGGCAGCAATACTCGCAAATGCCGTTATTAAAATTTGCCCTCAGCGTCATGGTATTCTCTTATTCCGGATTATTAGGGGTGTACATTAATTCGGTGTTTTTCCATCGCGGCAGCGAGTCATCGGTATTAGCGGCACTGGTTATTGGCTTTGTCGCCACCTTATTGATGCAGCCTTATGTGCAAGCGGCGCTATTGCCAAGCGCTTGGCACTTTAACCTCGGATTTACTTGGCAGTTGTGTTTAGGCACCTTACTTGCCACGTTAGTGTGTGCTTTAGGTCGCCCCAATAGGCGGAGCAGCCATGAATAATTATGTGTTAGCCGTTGATGGCGGCGGCAGTAAAACCGCCCTAGCAGTATTTAATCGCAATGGCGAAGTGATTGCTTCTGAACAAGGTGCAGGGAGCTCATTGAGTTACGATTTACAGTTGAGCTGTGAGCGTATGATGCAGCAAGTGGCAAGCATTATGAACACTACAGCCATACCGGCGCACCATACCCAGTGTATAATAGGTGTTGCTGGCGCTGGGAATCCGTATAATCGAGCCGCATTGCTGCAGCGTTTAGAGACATTCGCTTTTGCTGATACCTGTGTGACCTCGGATGCCGTGACCGCAGCCCTGGGCGCTAATTTAGGTGCGCCGGTGGCTTGTGTGGCATTAGGGACCGGCTCGGTGGGAGCGCGTTTGGATAGCCATGGCCAGTTACAGCTCGTCGGCGGCTGGGGATTTACACTGGGCGATGGTGGCAGCGGAGCGCGATTAGGGGCCATGGCGGTTCAAGCACTGATGCAGGCAGTAGACAGGCAGCAGTCGCTACGTGGGCTGATAGCCACTATAGCTAACGAGGTGGGGCAGACCCGGGCCGAAATCAGTGCCTGGGTGCGCCAAGCCACAGCCAAGGAGTTTGCCACACTCAGCGAGCGAGTATGGCCGCACGCTAATCATTGCCCCATTGCTACCCAGATCCTTGCTCGGCATAAAAGCGCGGTGCTGCAACTTATTGCTGATACTCGCCAAGATACTGAGCTTCCGGTGATGTTACTGGGTGGACTGGCAGACAAAAGCAGGCAGTTACTAAGCGACAGCGAACAACGAATTATTATGCCAGCGCGCGGCAATGCCTTAGATGGCGCCTGGGTGATGGCAACACAGAATATACAAGTGGAATAACTACATGAGTTTACTGGATGATCAACGATCGAAATTATTACATGAGCTAAATAGCATCGTGTCCGAAGGGCAAAACCCTGAGACCCTCGATATCGATTTATTAGCGACAGACGATATCTTGTATAAGCTCAATGATGAAGACCACAAGGTTGCGCCAGCAGTGCGCGCTATTATCCCGGATATTGCTAAAGCCGTGGATGCGATTGTGCATGCCTTTAGCAAAGGGGCGCGGCTGATCTACATTGGTGCGGGCACCAGCGGTCGGTTAGGTATTCTTGATGCATCCGAATGTCCGCCGACATTCAGTGTTGACCCAACCCAAGTGGTGGGCATTATTGCTGGTGGCGCCAAAGCGATTCAAACCGCTGTCGAAGGAGCCGAGGATAATGCCGAGCAAGCCATCGCCGACCTTAAAGCGCATAACCTGTGCGCCGACGATGTGTTAGTGGGTATTGCCGCCAGTGGCCGTACCCCCTATGTGGTATCGGCACTGAATTATGCCCGGCAATTGGGGTGTGTGACGGCGGGGATCAGCTGCTCCCCCAATGCCCCAGTCCTTGAAGCCGCACAGATCCCATTGGGGGCAATCGTAGGCCCAGAAGCGCTTGCCGGTTCGACTCGATTGAAATCAGGCTCGGCACAAAAGCTCATTCTTAACATGTTAACGACAGCCAGTATGATCCGCAGCGGCAAAGTGTATCGCAACCTGATGGTCGATGTTAATGCCAGTAATGACAAGCTTAAAGCGCGCGCGGTACGCATTGTCATGCAGGCGACAGAGTGCACCGCAGAGCAGGCAGCTGAAGCTTTGATGCGCAGCGAGCACAGCGCCAAACTCGCGATTTTGATGCTGCTCAGCGGCGTTGATGCGCGCCAAGGTAAAAGCATGCTAGCCAAGCAACAAGGCTTTTTACGTGCCGCCGTACAAGGTAAAGATCATGATTAGAGTGTTGGCGCTGATACTAGCCTGCACCTTTGCACTTGTGGGCTGCGCGCAGACACACAAGGAGGACGGCGCAATTCGCGTGGGCGCTGAACAATACGGCAAATATGCTCCCTTACTTGCAGGCAAGCGTGTTGGCCTGGTGGTCAATCAAACCTCGCGGGTACAAGGCAGCCACTTGGTTGACTTTTTGCTGGCGCAGCAGGTGAATGTAACCACTATTTTCGCGCCTGAGCACGGCTTTCGTGGCGATCATGATGCCGGAGCCCATGTGCAATCTGGCGTAGATGCACGTACCGGTATCCCCATCGTTTCCATTTATGGCGCCAATAAGCAGCCTGCTGCGCAAGAGATGGCAGATATCGACGTGGTGGTGTTTGATATTCAAGATGTCGGGGTGCGATTTTACACCTATATCAGCTCCATGCACTATATGATGCAGGCCAGTGCTGATGCGGGGGCTGAGTTTATTGTTTTAGACCGGCCAAATCCGAATATTGCCTATGTTGATGGGCCCATTCTTGACCCTGACTTTCGCTCCTTTGTGGGTATGCATCCCATTCCCATTTTACATGGTATGACTGTGGGCGAGTTAGCACAGATGATTTTAGGAGAGGGCTGGCTGAACAGTGATGCGCAGCTAGAGCTTAGTGTGGTGCCGGTGGCGCACTATAATCGCACTATGAAGTATTCGTTGCCCCTCAAGCCGAGTCCTAATTTGCCAAACGACCAAGCCGTTGGCTTGTATCCATCATTGTGCTTTTTCGAGGCGACCCCGGTGAGCATCGGCCGAGGCACCGACTTCCCATTTCAAGTGATGGGCCATGACAGTGTCGCATTAGGCGATTTCGCTTTTCGACCCCGCAGCATTGTTGGCGCGGCGGCATCACCGAAGTTACAGGGTCAGCTCGTCAAAGGCGTCGACTTGCGACAAAGCTCTGTGCGTGGTTTGGATTTGACTTGGTTGATTAGCGCTCAGCGGCAATTTGCGCAAGCACAGCAGGTGCTATTTACCCGCCCTGACTTTATGGACAAGCTCGCAGGTACCGATAAGTTGCGTCAGGCCATTACTGAGGGACACAGTAGCGAACAAATAAAGCAAAGTTGGCAGCAACCCTTACAGCAGTTTAAACGCCAGCGTGCTCCATACCTACTTTATCCTTGAATTTATTGCATATTCATTGAATTGTTGTACCTTTTTTAGGTTGGGCATGATACACAGTTGTCGGCAAACAATAACAAGGGATCAATCATGCCTAAACGCTTTCTATTGTTCATGGCCGCCGTTACCACGGCGCCCGTGTTCGCGGCGCAATGTGATTTGGCTGGGCCGCAGTCACCGCGCGATATTAACCTTAGCGAGGGAAGGAATCCGGTGCATTTTGCATCAGCTCCTAACTATAATGAGCTCAACCTTTGTAATATCCATTTTCATAAAAATGCTGAGCATCGCGCCGCAGCCTTTTCGGTGAGCGCTCACTCTAGCCCAACGAATACTGGCTATCAGTGTCAATTGAGTAAAGCGCTTGCTGAGCACGAAAAAAAGCCATTGCTTACGCCGGCCTGTCATAATCTACAAAGTGGCGATACCATTGAGGTGCATTGGGTATATAGTTCGGCGCGGGTTTCCCCAGGGCCAGGCTTGGGTAGTTGCGTCAGTACCGCTAGCGCGAACCCCGATTTGCGCGTTGAAGCCCAAGTATTCACCTTGGTGAATGACACCGGCGCCTTAAACTTTACTGAGATGACGCGCATCGTCCAGCGTCACGGCCGTTACCAGAGCAATGAAATTCCACACGACAGTGGCGAGCCGGTGCGCTACCTCGGGTCCACCACAGGGCCCAGTTATTCGCAACAGCAATGCTCGCCTTATCAGGTCAGTTGGTCGGTGCGTCCGGATTGTCGCAAGCTTGATATTCATAGCTTGGCTAAGTGGTGTGAGGACAATCCCTTTAACGAGCATCAGGCGCACGGGGTGCGCCAACTCGTGATTGATGCGCAGCAGTTGTCAACGATTGATGATTAACTTTCGCGGAACGCTTTAACCACATCGTTAGAGTGTTCCAGCAACTTACGCCCTGGACGTGTGGCTTGCGTCAATGCGATAAAGACAATATCGATAACAAAGTCTTGCGCGGTACGCGCCAAAATCGACGATAACCGAATAGATTCTTCCTCAGCGACGGAGTAAAGATTAACGGTGGCGCAATCGGCCACTGGGTTGGCGCCAAACTTAGTGACGGCGATCACCGGGCAGCCATTGGCTTTGGCCTGACTGGCTGCTTCTGCTACTTCGCGGGTTTTCCCAGACTCACTGATGGCGACGACTAAATCGTCTTTGCCTAGGGTTGATACGTAGGCCAGCTGTGCATGACCATCAGCATCGGCGATAGCGGCAATGCCGAGCTTTTGCAATTTAAAGGCAAAGTCTTTGGCCACCAATGCCGAGCCACCGAGGCCACATAAAGCCACACGCTTTGCGTTTTTTAACAAGCTGACCGCTTGCTCAACCGCTTCAGCCTCATTGAGGTTTTTAGTTTCACTCAGGACCGCCATTTTACTGCTGAGCAGCTTTTCTGCTATTTGCTCTAGGCTATCATTTAGGGTGATTTTACCGTGCAGCTTGGGTGCGGGTGTCTCGGTATTTAGGGCATCAATTACCGCGAGCTTAAAGGCCGGAAAGCCTTTATAGCCGAGCTTTTGAGCAAACTTCACAACGCTGGACTGACTAACACCAACCACCTTGGCCAGTTCAATAGAAGAGAGATCGCGAATGGCATTAGCAGAATTAAGGGTAAAGTCTGCTAATTTTGCTTCGCTGCTAGAAAACGATTTACGCAGTGCTTTGATTTTTACAAATGTCGACATAAGAAGGTACTTTATTGTTAGATTATATTGGTGCAAATGAGCGCTTATGGGCTCATCGAATGCACACTTACAACGACGTTAATTACAGTGTAACCCGATATTCCTACACAAAGGAATAAATAATTTGATATACACTAGTACCTATATCTTTACTTTGACAACCGTAAAAACGGCCATAACCGAACATAATTTCAATCTTTGAATATTATTTTTGTCTATTTTTAATTGAGTGAAATAAAATATTATTATACTGTGGTCATTATTTGTATTAACCCAGTGCCTAAGAACAGGCGTGCAGCAACAACATAATGTAGGCTGATATGAATTTTCGATACTTTGATACGCCAATGCGAACCTGCTTACTGCTGCTAATGTGCATGGCTTCCCTTAGTTGCGTTAACCACTACCCCATGAAGCCGTCACACAATTATTCAAAACGCATTAAGTTTTTGGTGATGCATTATACCGCCATTGATTATCAAAAGTCGGAGCGGGTGCTGGTTGATGAAGGCGGGCTCAGTGCCCATTATCTGGTGCCACAACGTGGCGATGCGAGTTATCAACGCAGTGAACTTGAAGTGGTGCAGTTGGTGGCTGAGCAAGATAGAGCTTGGCATGCCGGTAACAGCTTTTGGCAAGGTCGCAGCGATTTAAACGATCATTCCATTGGTATTGAAGTGGTCAATGTACCGCGCTGTGCTGCGGCTGAACGCACCGCCAAGGCCGCAGCGGGGCAGGAGCAAAAGCTGTGCTTGTATCCCGACTACGACCCACAACAGGTGCAGTTATTGATTGCCCTGAGCCAAGATATTCTTGCCCGTAATCCGGATATTGGACCAACGCAAGTTGTCGGTCACTCCGATATTGCGCCTGGGCGCAAAAGTGACCCAGGCCCGCGCTTCCCTTGGTATCAATTATATAAAGCCGGCGTTGGCGCTTGGTACAAACAAGCGGATGTCGAGCATTATTGGCAGCACTTCAGTACCGCAGCGCCGACGACCGCCTTGATGCAGCAAGCACTGCGTGATTATGGCTATGGTATTGACGTTAGCGGCCAGCTGGATAGAAAAACGGTAGCAGTTATCAAAGCCTTCCAGGCTCACTTTCTGCCGTGGCAGGTGCATGGCCAAGCAGATGGCAAAACGGCAGCGGTGTTGTTTGCCTTATTACACCGCTATAAGCCGGATAAAGCCCAAGCACGTTTTCGTGACTATCAGGCCTTGAATACCAAGCAGCCAGCAGCCAGTAAACCTTTGGGTCATGAGCAGCTATTGGCGAGCTATCCCGCAAAGGCGCTGAGCTCGCGAAAAGATGTTAACAACAAGTACCGCTTTAAGGCGTACCAAGGCCGTGGCGAGATCATTATTGATAATGTGAATGCCGTTGCTGCTGAGCTTGTCGTCAATGGTCAAACTCTGAATATCGCAAAGCCGCTAACGGCGGACAGTCAATACCGTTATTCGCTTAGTAAGCGCACCCGCACCGGGGTGAACAGTTTGTATATTAAGTCAGTAACACCTGAAGATGCGCAACTGCATATTCGTATTCCCGCGCCGGTGTTAACGCAGCGCCCGACACCTAAACGTTTCGAACAGGTTGACGCGCTGATTAATGCTGAAATTGAGCAAGGGTTTCCAGGAGCTGTGTTGGCGGTTGTGCACCAAGGAGAGTTGGTTAAGCTTTCGGCTTACGGTGATGCGCGTAAATATCATGATGGCGGCGAGATGATGGCCACACCGCAGCCCATGCAAACCGATACCTTGTTTGATATTGCCTCGAACACGAAAATGTTTGCCACCAACCTGGCGTTGATGCATTTGGTGTCGCAAGGGCACTTGGATGTCTCATTACCGGTGAGTTTTTATTTGCCCGAATATCGCGGTCAAGGGCGCGAGTTACGGCTAGTCAGTGATTTACTTGAGCACAGCGCTGGCTACCCCGCCGTGGTGGACTTTCACCGTCGTGATAACCAGCTTGGCGAGCAATTCTATTCGACTAGTAGCGACTGGACCAAGCAGCTTATTGTCCAAGGAGTGCCTTTCACGGCGATGCGCAAGCAACGCCACCTGTACAGTGATATTGACTATATGTTGCTAGGTTTGCTGGTGGAACGTATCAGCGGTATGCCCTTAGATGCATATGTTGAAAGCCGGCTCTATGCGCCCCTTGGGATCACCTCAATGATGTTTAACCCGCTGCAAAAAGGAGTGTTAGCACAGCGTATTGCAGCCACCGAAATTCAGGGAAATACGCGGGGTGGGCGGGTGCATTTCGAGGGCGTGCGCGAGTATGTATTACAGGGTGAGGTGCATGATGAAAAAGCTTTCTATTCACTTGCTGGGGTCGCAGGCCATGCTGGGCTATTCGCAGATGCCAAAAGCCTAGCGCAATTGTGCCAGCTACTGCTTAATCGCGGTACTTACGGTGAAAAACAGCTATTTACTGCGTCGGTACTGGATCAGTTTACAAAACCGAGCGTGAACGACGAAAGCTATGGCTTGGGTTGGCGCCGTGCGGGAAATGGCGCGCGTAAATGGCACTTTGGCCCTTATGCCAGTGCGCAAGCATACGGACACACTGGCTGGACAGGCACAGTTACGGTTATCGACCCAGAGTATGATTTAGCCATAGTGCTACTGACCAACGCCCGGCATAGCCCGGTGATGGGCACTGAGCAGCAGTATCAATTTGTGGGTAAACAGTTTGAGACCGGTCAATATGGTTCGGTGGTCACTCGCGTTTACGAGGCTATACTTGGATTGTAGTGAACTTCAACGACTAACACAGGATGCCCCTGCCAGGGCACCTGACCCAAATGGCATCGTTTAGGTGCCATTTTCTTTTTCCGCCAGTGCTGCAGTCATTTGCTAATTCAATGCATTCGTTATTAAATAACTGGCCAATTATTTTACTTACCCAAGGAAGAGACATGCCGATTAGGATTGCATGTAAGTCCAGTCCATTCGCTATTTATGAGCAGCGTGAGCGGGAGATAGGATGACTAAACTTTCACACTGGCTGTTATTTATGTTGCCGCTGTTCGCGCATGGCGCAGAGCTGCGCCCCTTTGCCACTGATGGTTGTAGCTTGTTCCCCGATGGTACCCTAACAAACAGCGTTAAGTGGCAGCATTGTTGTATTAGCCATGACTTGGCCTATTGGCAAGGTGGAACTCAGACGCAGCGCGATGCCGCCGATGCCGCATTAGCGCAGTGTGTGCGCGATTTAGATGAGCCTGCAATCGCTACCTTGATGCATATCGGTGTTCAGATCGGTGGTGGGCCACTTTATCCAACTTGGTATCGCTGGGGCTATGGCTGGCCTTATGCTCGCAGCTATGGAGCATTAACGATTGACGAACAGCAGCAGGTGCAAAAGCGATTGGCAGAGTTAGTGCCTGACTCACTACCTAAAGCTCCCTCCGATGAGGAGCGACCATGACAGAAAAATTCGCACGGCACTTGGGGATTGTTCTGGGCGCTCTGTATGGCCTCGGCTTTCGGCTGTTATGGGAAGTAGAAGCGCTACAATCACTGGGTAGTTTAGTGACCCTGTCGTTTATGTTCTTAGTCCCTTTTGTGATCGGGTTTATTCGTATTTATTGTCAATGTAGAGTCACTCCCTCGCTGTCTTATACGAAAATGATTACCTTAGCGTGGCAGCCTATTTTTGTATTTTTAGTGGTCAGTGTCGTGACCTTACTGGAAGGCAGTATTTGCGTGGCCATGGCGTTACCCGCGTTTATGTTATGCGCGAGCCTAGGCGGGTTGGCGGCAGGTTTATGTGTGCGCTTGATGCATCGTAAAAAGCGTGGCGCCTTATTCAGCATCGTTGTTTTACCTGTGATTGTTGCCCCGCTAGAGTTGCACTTTTTAACTAGTTCAGCCACCTATGTGATTGAAGACAGTATTGATATTAACGCCCCAGCAACAGCGGTTTGGCGACAACTGGCAACGGTATCAACGATTGAGAGTAATGAGTTACCCACCACCTTCGCATCGCTCATTGGCGTACCTAAGCCAATCGCCGCAGATATGTCTGGTCAAGGTGTGGGAGCTGTGCGTACCAGTCACTGGCAAAAGCAGGTGCAATTTAATGAAGTGATCACTTCATGGGTCGAAAATCAGCAAATGACCTATCGTTTTGATATTGATCCAGAGCGTATCCCTGATAACGCCTTGGATAAGCATGTAAAACTTGGTGGCAAGTACTTTGCCCCACTTGATGGTGGTTATTTTATAGAAGTACTTGATAGTAAAAGAAGTCGTTTAACGTTACGAACTCGCGTTGAAGATAACACTCATTTTGGCCTGTATTCGCGCCTATGGGGAGAAGTCATTTTTCATGATTTTCATACTTCATTGCTACAGCTTATGAAAACCAGAGCGCAAGCTGATGTTGCTGAACAGCAAAGCTAAAAAAAGCGCCGCAAGCGGCGCTTTAAGTGGTTGCTGGGGGGAGCTTAGAACTCGACTTTGACCGACAGTTGAACTCTTCGAGGGCTATAGTATTGGCGCGGCTCGGCGAAGTTTTCGTCATCAAAATAGGGATTGTTGTTATACCCAGTTTGACGGTCAAAAACATTGAAAATATCGGCGCGAAATTGCATCGCCACATCGTTATACACCGTGAATTCTTGAGTGTAATTGAGGTCTAACTGCCAATGACTGGCGCTACGGCGACTGCCAGCGGGCTCGGCATAGCGGCTGGTATCGCTAGCATAACCGTAGGGGGTGCCATGCCACTTTTCCCAAGGCTTACCGGATTGAAACACAAAGTAGGCACCGACGTTCGCATCCCAAGGGGTGGTGTAATAGCCGTAGACTTTGAATAGGTGTGGTTTATCTCCGGCTAGGGTGCCATAGCGGTAGTCCCAAGGGTAACGGCCGCGACCGTCACCATAAAATGACGAACCGACGAAGTTATTGGCATCGTTGGTCGCTGTGGTGTTGTCTTGGTCAAAATTACCGTAGTAATGACTCCACACATAGGAGGCGTTGACATAGGTGTTATCGCCCATGTATTCAGCTTCAAGACTGGCTTCCCAGTATTTGGTTTCGCCTCCGGGTACTTCGGCGATAACATAAGAAGAGCCACCAATTTCCTCGCGAATGGCATCGAGGTTATCAATGAAGAGTCCTTGCTCGGCGATATCGGCAGGAATACCTGGCACATCAAGGCCACTGTAATCGGTTAATCTGGCGTTATTGGGCATATCTTCCCAAAAGTGCATGCCTCGGCGGTGACGCACATGGGCGCGTACTACCAAGTCACTGCCAATGTATTTGGTTGTGCCCACGGTGAGCTCATTAATACGCCGTGGTTTTAAGCCTTTCTCGAACGCTTTACCTGATGAGCCACCGCGTGGCTCTGCATAAATAATATTGCCATTGCTATCGAATTCGATTTCTTGCTCGCCACGGGTATTACGGTCCCACGATGCAGCACGAGCCAGTGAGCTGGTATCGGGGTTATACATGGCAAAGTTGGCAAATACCGAGTCTTCGCCTGCATAGTGCCACGTGACGCCGAGGCGGGGTTGCACCATATCGGCCCAGTCGGTCTGGTACATTTGATATTTATTACCCGGGGCTAATTCATACCCAGAAACCGTTCCTGACTTTGCTCTTAACCCTTGGCCATAGTAGGTATCTTGGCTGAACATAACGCCAATGTTGTAGGTCCAATCGCCGATTTCAATGGTATCGTTAATTTCAAAGTTAAGGGTTTCGGTGCTCGAGATAATAGATGGCACCGTATCGCCTTGGTTATCAACGAGGCTCATTTGCTCAACGAAGGCGCGGTAAATCACCGGTGTGCTACTGCCTTGTTCTAAGCTTTCGTCCAAGCCGCCAACGTATTCAATACGGCCCCAGCCGTTTGACAAGCGTGTGAGCACTTCCTCACCTTCAGACCATTGGCCACCAAAGTGCAGAGTGTGATAGCTGTCGCCCCAACTAAATTCATGGTCGAGGGCGAGCTCGAAGGAGTCGCGGTAGAAGTCTTGACTATCATAGCGATAATACGCACCAACACCGCCGCCGCCTTTTTTGACACCATTTTCGCTGTATCCATATTGTTCAATAAGCGTATTCGCAGCGCTATTAAAAGCGGCTATTTGCTCTGCGGTGTAGCCTGAGTCAGCATCCAACGGTGTGGGTACACTAAAGTAACCCATTTGCTCAAGATTATTGATATCGAGTTGCGCCGATAGCGAAGGCTGCACGCTAAGCTCTGTATCAGGGCGTGAGCCGCTTTCTAGCTCAAACTTACTGTATTGGAACGAGAGTGTGGTGGCCGAGCCGACCAGCCACGAGCCATCAACAGTGAAAATATCTTGGTCGGTTTGCCCGCCCACCGAGACGCTGTCGGCTTCAAACTGACCGATGGAGTCGCCCTCAAGGGTTTTCTCTGACATCCGCTGCGAGATATTAAACAGCAAGTCGTCAGTAGGGGCCCAGGTCAGCTTACCAAAGTACTCATCGCGCACGCTCTTATAATTTTTTACCTCGCCATAAGCAGTGCCCTTGTTGCTGCGCTCTTCCTCCGGGCGGTAGTAAGAAGTGTAGAAATACAGCGTATCTTCAATCAGCGGGCCGCCTAGGCTTGCAGTCAGCCAGCTTTTATCGAGCTCATAACTTTCCTCACCAACAGGGCTCGCCACGAGGCTTTTAGGCTGCACTTTATATTCTACGCCGCCGCGAAATTCGTCGGTGCCAGATTTGGACACGGTATTGATAGCAAAGCCTCCGGAGCGGTTAAAATCCACAGCCTTAGCACCGCCGCGATCCATGGTTACGTACTCAATATCATGCGTCGAGGGCTCGGAGGCGAGGTTGCCGAACATCGGCAATGAGACATTGACGCCGTCAAAACCATAAGAGTTATCGACCCCAGACCCGCCAGCTGAGGGGCCAAGGATGGAGTTTTCAGAAAGCTCAACACCGGGGACCAATTTCAGTAGATCGCGATAATCTTGGCCGATGGGGACGCCTTCAATGGCGCTTTCTCCTAAGGAGTTGGTCAACGATGAATTACCCTGGCGGTATAGCCGACTGCCAGTAACGGTGATCACTTCGGTGTTGCTGCCGGTCATGCTCAGCGCCACATCTACCTTTGAGGTTTGCTCCAAGAGCACTTGTACCGTCATACGCTGACTGGCACCGTCTTTATTGGTAAAGGTTAGCTCGTAAGTGCCCGGTTTGAGTTGCGGGAGGTCATAGCTACCATCTGCTCGGGTTACGGCTCGTCGCGGTTTCGGCATGACGTTACTGGTGGCGATGACCGTGACTCCGGCCATGGATTGGTCGGTTTGCTCGGCAATCACCTTGCCTTTGATGCCACCGGTGAGCGCCGCCAGCGCTGGGGCGCTAACAAAGGCTGCAGCGATTAAAGTGGAGGTGAGTGCCGTTTTTGGTGCGCGCAGCGCCAGGCCAGTAGCCTGTGTTAACGCGCTAAGGCTAAACCCGGATGTGATCTGTTTCATTGTATCCCCGTCCTTATAATAAATTATTTATCGGTTGGACTTTTTACCCTGTGATGTATAAGAGCAACGTCAAATGTTGCTTAACTATTAAACAAGTGTTGCTATCATTAATCAAGAATAAAATTTTCTAACTATTCCTTAAAGTAAAAATAAAATATATAAAAGGAGTCGCGCTTAAGCACCTGAGGTGCCCCTGGGTTTCTGTAAGTTATCTATATAAAAGTTATAAGTATGAATTGATTAGAGCCAAGTAGGCTTGGCTCTAAGGCTATAACCAAGAGGGAAGGGAATCCATGGCAATAAGAGTATCGTAATCGATACGCTCGCGAATAATACTGTATTGATCATCCTTTACCAGTACTTCTGGAGCATTAAGGCGGGAATTGTAATGTGAGGCCATCACTGCACCATAGGCGCCTGCGCCCATAATCGCTACCAAATCGCCACTTTGGCACTGGCCAATGGTGCGGCCTTTGGCAAAAGTGTCCCCCGTTTCACACACCGGACCGACAATATCATAAGTGACCTTTTGCGTTTGCTCGGTGACCGTGACAATGTGATGATAGGCATCGTACATACTGGGGCGAATAAGGTCATTCATGGCCGCATCTAAAATTAAAAAGTGACGCTGTTGTCCGGTTTTCACATACTCAACGCGTGACACTAACACCCCGGCATTGCCAAGTATTGAACGCCCCGGCTCGACGATAATTTTACAACCAAGGTGGCCTAAATGGGCTTTGGCAAAGCTAGCATAGGTGGTGATATCTGGCTCTTGGGATTGCTCTCCATAGTTGATCCCAAGCCCGCCGCCAATATCGATGACCTGGATATCAATACCTTGGTGCTGCAGGCTTGTCACCAGGTCAGCAACTTTACTAAAGGCCTGGTCAAACGGGGTCAGCTCGGTTAACTGTGAGCCGATATGTACGTCAACACCACTCACCTCAATGCCCGGCAGAGTGGCGGCCCGTTTATAAAGTGCAGGGGCTAAGTCGATGGCAATACCGAATTTATTCTCGGCCATTCCCGTGGTGATTTTGGCATGGGTCTTGGCTTCAACATCCGGGTTAACACGAATCGAGACCCGCGCACGTTTGCCCATGCTGTGCGCTTGTTCGCTGATGCGCATCAGCTCCGGTTCGGATTCTACGTTGAACTGTAAAATGTCCTGCGCCAAAGCGTAGCGTATTTCGGCAACACTTTTGCCTACGCCGGCAAAGACGATTTTATCAGCGCTGATCCCGGCGGCTAGGGCACGCCGTATTTCGCCTTCAGAGACGGTGTCGGCACCGGCGCCTAAACGCGCTAAGGTCGCCAATATTGCCTGATTGGAGTTGGCTTTTACGGCATAACAAATTAAGCTATCCAACCCTGCAAATGCGTCACTGTAGCGCTGGTAATTGCTGGCAATCGCTTTACTGGAATAACAGTAAAAGGGCGTTGGCACCTGCTGAGCAAGCGCTTCTATAGCAAGGCCTTCGACTTGCATTTGCTGACCCACGTAGGGGAAGTAGGGAAGTGGATGCATAACTAAAAAATTACAGTAAATTTAAAATTAATTGAATAATCTATGCTCATTTGCAAGACTATTCAAGCTTTATAAGAACAAGGATAACAACATGTCTTGGTATTCCATTTTGCCGCCGTTGATTGCCATTGCAATCGTATTTTGGCGCAAAGAGGTCATAATGGCGCTGTTAGTCGCGGTGGCCTCTTCGGAGTTTTTGCTTGCACTCCAGGGTGACGGTAACACACTTTTCTTCACTTTTATTAATACTATAGAACGTGTGGTGGCAACGGCGTCCTCTGCGGGGAATAGTCGCGTGCTGTTATTCAGTATTCTTATCGGTGCACTGCTTGCCTACATTCGCGAGTCTGGCGGGGTGGCGGCAACCGTAAACCTGTTAATAGGCAAAGGGGTGGCAAAGTCAAAGCGGCAGGTGGGCTTTTTGACCATGTTTTCCGGTATTGCCGTATTTATCGAGTCAAACCTCAGTGTATTAACTGCGGGGATCCTCTCACGCGGCCTATTCGATAAATTTAAAATGAGCCGGGCGCGTCTGGCCTATATAATTGATAGCACCAGTGCTCCAGTGTGTATCTTAATTCTGCTTAATGGTTGGGGCGCTTATGTGCTTGGGCTGTTAGAAAACTATGAGTTGGAGCAGTCGGCGGTGTCTATCTTATGGGGCAGTATCGGTTATAACTTTTATGCCATTATCGCCTTATTGATCGTGGCCTACACTATCGCCTTTGATAAAGTACACGGACCAATGAAAGTGGCCGAGCAAAAGCTGGAGCGCCTAGAGGTTAACGAAACAGCGGACAAAGGCACCAAAGCACGCTTTATGCTGGTGCCCTTGGCGACATTGATAGTTTCTATGGTTGGTTTTATGTTCTGGACTGGTAATGGTGATATTGCCAGCGGCAGCGGCTCGAAATCGGTGTTGTATGCAACTATTTTAGCCTGTGTTGTTGCTTATTTCTTACTCAGTACAAGCCGCCAATTCAGCCATCACCAATTGGTGGACATGGGCTTTAAAGGCATGGGAGAGTTATTACCATTGGTGGCTATAGTGTTGCTATCGATGACCTTGGGCGCGAGTTTAAAAGAACTCGGTACAGGGGTGTTTGTTGCTTCACTGGTAGGCGATTACCTGCCGTTGGTATTGGTGGTGCCAATGCTGTTTGTAACCGGCGCGGTGATCTCCTTTACCACCGGCACCTCGTGGGGCACCTTTGCTATTTTAATACCCATAGGTGTGCCGCTGATCCAAGCATTAGGATTACCGCCTTCATTGGTGATAGCCGCTATTTTAGGGGGTGGCGTGTTCGGCGATCACTGCTCACCAATTTCTGATACCAGTGCGGTGTCTGCCATTGCTTCGGGCTCCGATCTGCTTACTCACGTAAAAACGCAAATGCCTTATGCTTTATTCGGCGGTGCGTTAACTTTTATTGCTTACCTATTGGTGAGTTTCATCGTTATTTAACAACTAGGCCCATAGCCAACGACTGTGGGCCAGTGTTTATCCATAAGTGATAGTACTTTGCTCGCAGCGCTTGCTATAATCGCTGCGTTTTTATATCTGTGGTTGCCCTTATGAAGTTACAGCAAATCGATAAAGCGCGTTATAGAAAGCATTTAAACCGAGTTTTAGCTGCCTGTATTGGTGCCTTGGTCTTGGGGAGTCTCGGCATTGCGCGATTACTGATTATCGCTTTTCCCAGTGCATCCGGCAGTCATTTTCACTGGAACTTGCTCGGCGTGATTATCACCTGTGCGGCCATTGCCTTGGTGCTTAAACGTGTGCAACACCACCCGTATTTGCGAGAAGTGCTGTATGTATGGCATTTAAAACAGGCGCTGAATCAGATCACGCGCCGCCTGCGTAAAATTAAGGCGGCGGCGGAGCAAGGCAATGTCGAGGCCATGCATGCCTTGCAGTTCAGTTATTCTGGCTCGCGCCAGCTTTGGCAACTTGACGATAACACCATCACCATGGACGAATTAGCACTGGAGCAAGCCAAACTGGACACCTTAGCCGAACGTTACCAAGTTGAGCCCAGCGCGGAGCGTTATCATAGCAGCACCCTTAAGCAATTTTAAGCTTGGCTAAGCACACTTAGGTGTGCCTGCTTGGCCTACCTTGCGAAGCGCTAATAGCAGTGCGTTAATAATCGCACACAGTGCCCAAATAGCCCACCAAGGGGTATCCCAAGCAAAGGTATAGCGCAGCAAAGCCAGTACCGCGAAATAGCTAATCACCGAATACTGTAACCACAGGCCAAACTGTTGGCTGAAGTGCGTTGGCGCATAAAGCACAGCTTTGCGGCCAAGGTGTAAGCTAGCGACTGCCAAGAGCGCGACCACCAGACCCACTATCACAAATGACAACCACACCATCCACTGCGCCCAGTCTATAACTTGTGCAGATTTAGCCGGCCCCGACCATAGTGCATCCCAACTAACGGTAACGATCAGTGCCGCACTCAGTAATTTGGGGTCTATACCAGGGGCCTGCTCGCTATTGCAGCGATACTCACAGATCAAGTAATAACCTACAAATATGAATGCGATAATTCCGACAATTGGAGTGAGTACGGGGACTTGCTGCACGCTAAAGTAAGCCGCGAGGTAACCAAGCATAGGAAACACCGTATGTGTTAGTGTGACCCCCGCTATCCAAGTGAATACGCTGCGCCGACTCATGAGTTGTTTGGCTTGGGTTAGGGTGGTGATGGCGACATCAGCACCAATTCCTAAGCCCATGAGCAGACTTGCTAATACAAAAGCTTCTATGGGTGTGCCCATCACTCACTCTCCTGAACAGTGGGCGTGCGGGCTTCATCGCGTCGCTGAACATGCTCCCAGTCTAGGCGCATATCCCAAACGTACCGATGTTGCTCTTCGAGTGGCGCCTGAGATTCATCTACTTGCTGTAATACGTTAGTGGCCTTGGCAATGGTTGCATCACGGCCAAATAAATAGCTCTGCTCAGCGACAATTGTGCGATACGCTTTATTTAGGTCCAGTGCTCGGCGTGGTGAGGGAGTGATCAACTCGTAAATGCTGTCGATGGCTGTCACCTTGGCTTTATTCACACTGCCATCTAAGTTGAACCAACGTCGCAGCATTTCTTTGTTCTGTCGGAATTCATCGCCACCTCCCACTCGTTGAAGGTAAGTTAAAAACTCGCCTTGGGTTTCACCAATGTTGGGTGCATCGTGCATACTTGCCAAGTTTATATAGCCCCAGCCTTCTCGCCCTGTGACTTTGCGTGGAAAGGAAAAGGTTTGATCAAACGTCGCTCCCACGGTTTTATGGCAGCCATTGCAAAATGCCATTTCCTGAATGTCTTGGTGGCGTAGTTGCCCTTGCTCATCTTCGATATAGCCATTGATGGTCCACCCAAACATATTATTAATGCCTTTATCACCCAATGGTCGAGTGCGTGGCAGTTTCTCGAAGTGCTTCTCTTTCGCCTCACTGTAATAGAAAGAAGCCAAGCGTGCTTTTGATTTAAAGTTGTGTTTGCGCATGTAGCGTACTTCTTTCATGCGTGGTGCATTATAAATACGTCCTTGTGGGTCCACGCCAATGTAACGCACGGTGTGTAAAAACTCAGTCTCTTGAGGGTAGAGCTGGTAAGCCAATTCGATATCTTGGGCATCGCCTAAGTAGTGACTGCGTTTGCCAATAGCGTGTATTTGCTTTTCGAGCCGGTTGTTGCCGTTAAGATCTACACCGATCGCTTGCTCGGAGATAGAAGGCGTACTCAATTGCTCTAAGCCCTTGATGGCCATCTCCACTAAGCTGAGGTTGGCAATGTATACATCTTGATTATATTGCCCGTTAAGTTCACGAAAGGGGGCACCAAGGCGGATCATCACATCACCGGTGGAGCCGTTGGTGGGCCAAAAGGTGCTAGGGAAGGGCTTGTAATTAAACGCAACCCAGTGGCTCTTGTCGCGAGCAAAACCAAGCTCATCAAAGGCTTGCTGCGGATAAGCAAGGTTTTGAATATGCGCTATTTCACCTTGCCACTCGCTGTCTGCCTGCAGTTTTTCAATAAATGGCGAATAGTTATCTTCGTTTATCCACTGCTTTATTTCTTCATCGGAAATAGATGCGATCATCTCACTGCGATCAATAAATAAATTACGCCAATGATTCTTCATTCCCAAATCCGAGAACTGGTATTCACCTTGCAAATTACCATCATTCATTTGGTTCGGACGTTTGCTGTCTTGGCGGTCTGTCTGATGACAGGCGTAGCAAGGGTTATGTTTACCTTGTGTTTTAGTGTAGCACTGCGGCGGGATCACCGACTCAGGGTTATACACTGCACCATGCTTTAAATAGGCGGTTGCAGGAATTTGCTCTGTGGGCTGGTAGGCAAAGTCTGCGCTCTCACTGGTAGTTGTATTCGTTAATAATGGTTGCGTACGCTGTTGTTCCGAGCATGCACACAGCAAAACAGCCAGTGCAAGGGCCAGCGCCGAGTTAAGTTTCATCATAATGGCACACCGATGGGAAGTTATAGGTAAATGAGGGGGGCAACCCCCTCATAGAGTGCGAGGATTAGTTGCCCGCTGGGTCGTACAACCAAAGGGTGTTGTTTTCTTGGAATCCATCCTCACCGATGATCACGCGACCATCGCGCATGACAATGGTGTTATCTGGTTGTGATAACTGCTCTACGTCACAACGTGCTGCGCCATCAAGACTGCGGCGATAGGTGGAACCCATTACCACAGGCTCAATACGAGTGAGGCTGTAGTTGCTGTCTATGTGTGCACGATATAAGCCACCACAGTCTTCCACGCGATTGGATAATTGCATGTCTCCCTCATCGTCAATCATGGTGTTATCGATATCAGCGATACCAATATACATAAACGCTTCGGTGACGATTTCATCAGCAATCATATCTTGGCCAGTGATTGCTTCCATGACGCGGTCATGATTGATACTAATGCCTTCGAGCTTACGCCACTCTGCGGTGGCTCCTTTTAAGCGAGCTGCTTGGCGAGACTCTAAAAAGGCCGCACGGTCATCCATAGGCTCACCAGCGGTAACAGGGCTTCCGCCTTGTGCTTCACTTGGGTAATGAGTGGCGCCATCAGCCCAGGCCTGCACGTCAGCCATGCTCATATAGCTGGTTTTACCTGCAACATAATCACTGGTATCAATGCCATCATAATCAGCAATCCAAGCTGCAATTGTGGTGTTATCGCCACTGGCCAGAGCCACCCATTCAACATCAAACCCTGTGACCGCTGGGTCACTAAGGCCTTCATCCTGAGTCAATTTTGCCCCGTATAATGTGCCAGCACTCAAATCTTCCGGGGTATCGGCGACAAATTTAAACAACACCCCACCGGTATCATCTTGTGACGAGTACACGGTTTTTCTATCCGGCATAACCACTGAGTTTTCATGCTCATAGCGGCCAATAGTGTAGTGTTTTACCACTTCTGGATTGGCGCTGGTGGGCGCGGTGATTTCAGCAATGTAGCCATAACGGTAGGGGTTAGGGAAATCCGGTGCTGTAAGCATCTCAAGACCATCGGTACTGGTGTCTGCTGGGTCATTCCAACTGGCGTCGGTGGTTGAATCAACGCTTGAGCGCACAATCCACTCTTCTGAGGTTAATGGGGTGCCCCAAGGAGACACTGAACCAAAGCAGTTAGCTGCGGTGCCCCAAACATTATCGAAATCAACCATCATGGCTTCAGCGATTGACCAAGTACCTTGAGTATTTTTGCTTAGCTTTAAGCGGCTAACTCCCCCAGGGTATGACTCCCAGTTCGTGAATAAGTAGCCCTCATTGTCGCTAGTAGGGATAAAGCCGTTAAAATCTGGGTTTTCATTCTCAATAATTTTCTCATTGCCGACCATGGAGTAATGTACACCTAACCCACCGGGCAAGCCTTTATCACCTAAATCAGCAAAGGTATCACCGGTCTGGCCTAATACTTGGTATTGGCCAACCGCTGACACCACGGTTTGACGCTCATAATCCGATTCTGGCACTGGTGAGCTAACGATATTTTTAGGCAGCTGGTTGAAGTTTACGCCCGCTAGCACGCCTACGGTACCACGATTGATAGCGCGGCCATTGAACTCATCCATGGCAGCATTGGTGTCATCAGGGTGCTGAACATTGAAAAACAAATCCCCCTGACGAGTTAAGAATGCCCCGGTCACTTCAGCTCCAGCAGGTACAGTTGCCAAGCGTGTTAATTTACCACTTGCTTGTGCATTTGCGCCGTCTTCGCCACTTGCTCCATCTTGGCCATCGGCGCCATCCTGTCCAGCTGGGCCTTGTTCACCAACCGGGCCTTGCAGACCTTGTTCACCGTCGTCGCCATCGCAGGCTGCCAACGCTAAGACCATGGAAGCAGTCAAAAAAGATAATTTTAGCTTAGTATTAAGCATGTGAAACGCCCCTTCACTTATAGTTATTTAATCAATGTTGCAGTCGATACTGCGACCTAAGGTCTCGCTGCAGCGATATAATTGCCTGTTGAAAGCGGGGCTTATACTAGGGAGCGGTTATTGCAAAGTGATGGACAAAAGAAGACCTTTTTGTGGTACTTATAATACACTAATGTGACTTTATAACGTTTTTGTAGAGAGGTATGTGCATCCGCTATATCAAAATAGAGGCGCTGAGTTTGGCTAAATACCAGCCATAGCAACGGCATTTTTTTGCTGGTTTTTTACCTTGTACATGGCTTGATCGGCGGCAATCACTAGATCTTGTAAGGTGGTACCGTGTCTAGGGGAAGTGGCGATACCTATGCTGGCGCCGACACTCACTTGCTCGCCATTGTCCAATCGTGTGGCTTGGCTGAGCGTCTCTCGGAGTTTGTCGGCAAGGTGTAACGCCGGTGTTTGTTCAAGCGCATCGAGAATGATGACAAACTCATCACCACCCCAACGAATACATACATCCTCTTTGCGCACATGGTGTTGTAGTTGTGTTGCCACATGGCAAAGGATGTCGTCGCCTGCATCGTGGCCATACACATCATTGATCGGTTTAAAGCCGTCAAGATCAATCAACATCAAGGTAATGTCTTGGTCGTTATCAAGGCGTTGTTGCGCCGCCTGTTCGCCTCCTAGACGGTTAAATAAGCCTGTTAAACGGTCTGTGGTGGCTGCTTCGTTAAGCTCAGCGACCATTTTTTTGTGGCGAGTAATATCATTAATAAAAATCTGTAGGTAGGTATCTTGTTCCTTACCATAGCTGCGGGTAACAAGAATATGAGCCCAAATGCAATCTTGTTGGCAGTCAGTGCATAGCTGATACTCACCGGTGGCAATATCATGCTGATCTAAGGAGTTGCGAATAGAGCGGATGATTTTTTCTGGCTCATTAAAAGTGCGCGCCACAAGCTGATACAAATCTTTTTCCAAAGGAATACCGAGGCGGTTAAACAGCCGCTCTGTGGACGCGTTATAAAGGATGATATTGCCTTCGCGGCGGGCGAGGATCATTGCCGACGCCGCATGCTCGAATAATAAGCGTAGCCGACCTTCTAGCTTTTGTACCTCTGAGCGCAGAGCCCGCTCTTGGTTAAAGAGGCGCTCTGTTTGCGCAAGCATAGCGTTAATACTGTGGGTAATTTCGCCTATTTCACTGGCGTTGTGCGCGAATGGGGTATGCAAGCGATTATCGCCGCCGGGGGTGATGCCCTTAAGCTGAGTGTTAAGTCGCGCCATCGGCTTGGTAATTATAAAATAAGCCAAAATCGTAAAGGTGAGTAATACCGCGAGGGTTTGAAAGACCAATAGTTGCGCACTGGATTGCGCTATCGACCGTGCTCGCTGTTCTATCATGGACCAGGCCGGTAATAGACGCATTTGTCCGACCGCCTCATTGGCGAAAAAGGGATTATACAAGGTGAAAGTTTTTGCTTGCTGCCAATCACCTTCTCCTTGACTGGCTAATGGCTGAGTGCCTTGGATTTGCGCGGCAAGAATACTGTCGTTCTTTAACAGGCCACTGATAACTTCGATTGCTAAGTCTTCGTCTTGCAAGTAAGCGGCAATAGAGGCAGTGCTCGAGACTGTCATATGCAGCTGAGCAATTGCAAGGTTGGCTTTCTCTACCTCCTGCTGGTAGACGCTACGGTAATAGTATTTCACTGCGATAACGCCAACGATTAACGAAGTGAGTACAAGCGCAATGGCTAAGCGCAGGATCAGGCTATGTTTATTGAACAAGAGTATAAACTACCTTCACGTCGTTAGTGACTTCTTTAAGCTTTACATAGCCGATGGCATTGTCAATTTCTCGGACCCTTTTTATTACCTCAGCGCTGCTTGCCATAGTTAAAGGCGGTTTTGCATGGCCACTGAACTTGACCCGTGACCAATAAGCATTAATGCTGCCAATCGGACGCTTAGTTAGACCTTGATAGAACTGCTCACGCAGCAATGAATCCAGTTGCATGTCCAAAGGTGCGGCATGTTCCCCAGAGGGAAAAGCGATAAGTCGACCCATATACAAGTCAACTAACTGCTTGGTGGTTAAACTTTGCGTAGGGTTTGCCTTATTAACTATAACGGCTATTTTTTCTTGTCCGTACGCAACAGCGCTCAATAAAGCGTAAAGTGCGCACGTGATGATGAAGGCTCTCATACTAGAACACCCAATCAATCGTCGCGCTTACAACGGTGAACGATTCTGGCGTAGAAAACACCTCGCGGCGCAGCATAAATTGGTTATCGCTGCTGTCTAAATCAATGTACTCGAGCTGCAGTTTAGCCGCCATATCAGCGCGAAAATCATAGCGAGTGCTGAGCGAAGTTGTTGACTGATCGTTGACGTAATAGTTAAAGCCGCGCTCAAGCTGAAAATGCAGTTCATCGGCAAGGGGGTTTGTTAGTCGTGGTTTATCAATCTGCTGGCGCTTGCCATGCGTCACTGAGTAACCCAGTTGCACAGTGAAATCTTGCCATCTTGTGCCGAAAACGACATAACCGTTGTGCAAATGTGAGAGAATGTCTGAATCAGCACTGACACGGGCAATTTCCGATTGCACATAGTACTGACCGTTATCGTACTTTGCGCCTAAGGTCACGTACTGCAACCGTGTATCCACCGTTTTGAAACGCTTGGCAATATCTTGTGCTTGAGGCCAGATTTGTTCAGGCACACTTTGCGCCAGCTCGCGTAGTTGGGCGTAATGGTCGGGCTCATTATCGATATAGGCTTGGGTATAATTGGCTCGCCAAAGCCAGTTACCTTGCTCTAGTGTGAGCGTAGCGCCAGCGATATCATCAAGAGCAATTCGCCATTGAAAATCGAAATTTGTAAGGTAATCTTTTGACTTGCCGTAATACCAGCGTGTGGAGAACATCCCCTGATCGGTGGCGTGGGCTGAAGATAGTTCGATACCATCAATGCTGCGATGGGGAATAAGGCCATAAAACTCAATGGGTGCGTGGGTCGCTGTATAGGCATAGCCTATGTTGCGATAAGGACTCATCATAAACAAATCAAACGCGGTACGCCCGGCTTTGATGGTCCAGTTTGGCTTTGGTGAGTAACTCAAAAAGGCCAGTTGGGTAACATCGCCAAGGCTATAGTCGGGGTGGCTTTTGAGTACCCACTGGCCCGTAAAGCCCCACTGAGTATTAAACTGCTTGTGTAACTGAATGCCTAATCGCGACAACGAGGAAAAGTCTAATTCAGAGTTTGTTTTACCGTCGGTTACCGATACATCAGTACGAAACCCGTATTGCTCGGATTCATTATAGCTTACGCCGACAGTGGCAAAGCCGCTAAGTTGAGCGGGTTGTGCCAGTGCTGCCGCGCTACTAATAAGCAATGAAAAACCACTAAGTGAACGAAATAAGCGCATGATGCCTCTGAAATTTAGCCATAAAAAAAGGAGCCTGATGTGGGCTCCTTGCTTACGAATCGCGGCGAATTATAAGAAGGTTAGCTGCAACTGGCAACTAAGTAGTCAGTCCTGTTTGCTATTCGAGCACCTAAGTTGATTAAAAATAGTGCACTATGTACTTGAATTGAATGATGATTCCACCTAGCCTGAGAGCCTAGAAAAAAATATAAGAAAAACCCATGCAGTTAGTGAATTATACGCAGTATGTAAAGGCTTTAGGGCCGGGAATATTAATGGCGACCGCCGCCATCGGCGGCTCACACCTGGTTGCTTCAACCCAAGCCGGTGCGTTATTTGGGTGGCCGTTGTTATGGCTGATCATCGCCGTGAATGCGCTTAAATACCCTTTTTTTCGTTTCGGCGTGCATTACACCTTGGCGACCAACGACAACCTAGTCGAGGGTTACAAAAAGCAGGGGCCTGGTTTTTTTTATAGCTTTGTGGCTTTGAATCTGATTGCAGCGGTTGTTAACACTGCTGGGGTACTGCTATTAACGGCGGCGCTGGCCCATTATATGCTCGGTGGAGTGCTTGGGTTAACGGCGTTATCAGCCCTGATACTGTTGTTTTGTCTGATATTGCTATTGTTAGGCCATTATCGCGCCTTAGACAGCGTGGCTAAAGTGATTATGGCGGTACTGGCGTTGAGCACGCTAGGTGCATTGGCTATTGCCTTGGTGCAAAGCGGCGGTGCGCCGATGGCGATGAGTGCAGAGTTCCAAGCGCCCGACCTCTTTTCGCTGGCAGCACTTAGCTTTATTGTGGTGATGATGGGATGGATGCCCGCACCCATCGAAATCTCCGCGCTTAACTCACTGTGGCTGCAAGCAAAGCGGCGCAATACCACGATAACGACAAACACCGGCTTGTTCGACTTTAACTTGGGGTATGTCGCCACCGCAGTCCTGGCTGTGGTATTTTTTGCCTTAGGGGTGTTGATACAATACGGCAGCAGCAGTGAGATTGCTTTGGCTGGGGTCGCGTTTGCACAGCAGCTCATCGATATGTATACGCAAACCATAGGTGAGTGGTCGCGTTGGCTGATTGCCGCCGTGGCGTTCTTATGTATGTTGGGCACCACGCTTACGGTGCTAGATGGCTATGCCCGCACGCTGTTTACCAGTGCCAAGCTAATGAATCGTCGGTTGCTACCACGTCATCTCCACTCTTGGTTGATACTGCAAGCGGGCGCCGGGATGGCAGTGATCTTATTTTTTAAAAGCAACTTAAAAGAAATGCTTACCTTTGCCATGACCCTTGCCTTTTTAACCACGCCGGTATTTGCATGGCTTAATATGCGTTTGGTCAAACAGGCAAAGATCAATCAACCAACTTGGTTAAAGGCGTTAAGCTGGTTGGGCATGGCCTATTTAATTAGCTTTAGCCTGGGTTTTGTCGCCCTACAGTTTTGGCCGAGTTAAACACCTATTTAGCACGGTTTATTTGTAAAGTCCGGATGTCTTGCATCTCCTTGAAAGAGCCATAGGAAAGAACTTTCTTAACAATTTTATCTTCACACAATGCTGTGTCTTTAACCCAAGCGGTGCGACCTGATTTATCGATTAGTAGCGTAAATGCAGGGCAAGGTTGATAGCCTAACGCCGTTGCTTTATCGCGCCAAAGCAGTTGGCTCGAAATAATAGTGGTGATGGCGACAACAGCAATAACTCCTAAAGCGATGATCACCTTTCGCTCCATGACCGGGATTTTCTCGCCTTGCTTCTTAAGACGATAATAGAACGTACCTAAAAGAAAGATATTTGCGGCTATAAATACCAAACATAGGCTGACATAACCGATAGCGTAAGGTTTTTCTACTACTAATGGGTAGCTGTTATCCAGTAAGGTAAAACGCTGGATAAGATCAGGCACGGTACTTGTGAATGTCCACCAAATTGACCAAATCGTGAGTAAAGAAAACCCAAGTATGATTGCTATGTGGGTATGAAGTGGTGGCAGTGGTTTCATCTTTCGGTGCTAAATCCAATTCCATTTGATGTTCAACACTATCTATGTGCTGTCGTATTAGAGCTGTTTAGGATTCTAAATACAACATGTGGCGACACTTTCGCTATTAAGTCACAAAAACTAAGCGAATAAAGTTGTTTACAATGAGCGCTTAAGTTAGCGCTTTAATTGCTGCACTAATACCATCAAGGGTGAGCGGAAACATGCGGCTTTGCTCATTGCTTGCCATGAGTTGGTCTATCATCTCGATGGAGTGGTAATAACGCCAATGCGATTGTGGCTGTGGGTTAAGCCACACCACTTTGTCAAAATGTTGGGTAATACGCTGCAGCCATAACGCGCCAGGCTCTTCATTCCAGTGCTCAACGCTGCCTCCCGGGTAGGCTATCTCGTAAGGACCCATGGTGGCATCACCGACAAAGATGACTTTGTAATCGCTGCCAAAGCGCTGCATCAGGTTGTGAGTATCAATGACTTGGTCGTGACGACGGTCATTGTCTTGCCATAGATGTTCATACACGCAGTTATGGAAGTAAAAGAACTCCAGGTGCTTAAACTCACCATGAGCGGCGCTAAATAACTGTTCGCATAGGTGAATATGGTCATCCATGGAGCCGCCAATATCGAACAGCATAATGACATTTACGGCGTTGTGGCGCTCGGGGGCCATTTTTACATCCAACATGCCCCCTTGTTTCGCCGTTGCCCGAATAGTCTCAGGTAAATCTAGGGTATCGCTGGCTCCGGTACGGGCAAACTTACGCAGTTTTTTCAATGCCAGCTTCATGGTCCGAGAGCTGATATCTGCGCTACTATCGAGGTTACGATACTGGCGTTTATCCCACACTTTTACCGCGCGGCGCTGCCGTGACCCAGGTTGGCCAATGCGAATGCCCTCGGGGTTGTAGCCAAAGGCGCCAAAGGGCGAGGTGCCGCCGGTACCTATCCATTTATTACCACCGGCATGGCGCTTTTGTTGTTCCTCAAAGCGTTTCTTTAATTCTTCCATGAGCTTATCTAAACCGCCCATGGCCTCTATTTGTTCTTTTTCTGCAGCGCTTAAGTGCTTTTCAAACTCTTTGCGTAGCCACTCATCTGGAAGCGTATGCTGGGCTTTCAGCGCCTCGAGTAAATCGATATCTTCTATGCCTTCGAAATAGTCGGCAAAGGCTTTATCAAAACGGTCGAAATGAGTTTCATCTTTGACCATAACAGTGCGAGCAAGGTGATAGAAACCTTCGGTATCGGCAAATACTACGCCCGCTTTGAGGGCTGCTAACAAATCCAGCAACTCACGCAGGCTGACAGGCAAGCGATACTTACGCAGGGTGAAGAAGAACTCAATTAACATTAGCGGCGGCTCATAAACGCAAGCTTTTCAATTAACGATACATCCTGCTCGTTTTTAAGCAGGGCACCAAATAATGGCATTAACCCGCCTTTATCTGCGCTTTGTTGTAGCACCTCGGGACTGATGTCTTCAGCCATTAACAATTTAAGCCAGTCGAGAAGCTCGCTGGTGGAGGGCTTTTTCTTTAAGCCATCAACTTGGCGCAAGCCAAAAAATACCTCTAGCGCCTCACGCAATAGCGTTTGCTTAATGTCGGGGTAGTGAACATCGACAATTTGCTGCATTTCTTCTGGACTTGGGAAGTCGATGTAGTGGAAAAAGCAACGGCGTAAAAAGGCATCGGGAAGTTCTTTTTCATTGTTGGAGGTGATAATGACAATAGGGCGTTGTTTAGCGACTACGCGCTCACCGGTTTCATAGACAAAAAACTCCATCTTATCGAGCTCTAGCAGTAAATCGTTCGGAAACTCGATGTCGGCCTTGTCGATTTCATCAATTAACAGCACCGGGCGCGGACCTTGTTCATCGCTCGCAAACGCTTGCCATAACTTCCCTTTAACTATGTAATTGCCGATATCATGGACACGCTCATCACCTAGTTGCGAGTCACGAAGGCGAGATACCGCATCATATTCGTAGAGCCCTTGCTGCGCTTTGGTGGTGGACTTTATATGCCACTGAATCAGTTCACTGCCTACGCTTTTTGCAAGCTCTTCAGCCAATAAGGTTTTTCCTGTTCCGGGTTCGCCTTTGATCAGCAGCGGCTTTTGTAGGGCAACAGCTGCGTTAACCGCTTGTTTTAAGGCGCTACTGGCAATGTAGTGGTCGGTAGAATCGAAATGCACGGAATAATCCTATTACTGGTCTGACATCAATGTGCTTAGTCTGCCATAGTTCGATTTGTACACCAAGTCATGCTGTGACAGCGCTCGCTAACACAGGTATAATGGCCGATATTGTTTCGCGCTGCGATAAGTTGCCATATTGAATGAATTATTTGTGTTTGGATGAATACGCAAAGGCTTGGGTGTTTAAGCACCAAGAGCTATTGATAGCCCCACAACAGTTGGCGCAGATAAAACCGATGACGCCAACCCGTTCAGCGGTGCTGTGGTCGACCTTTATCAGTCGGGATAAGGACCACCCGGACTTTTTTAGCGAAGATGATTGGTTATGCCAAGCGCAGCACTGGCAAGCGCAAGAAGTGTTTTGGGAGCAGGCATTCGAAGATGAAACAGCAATCCCTGAGCCGATTCTTAGTCATTTAGATTGGCAAGACAACACCACAGTCTATTTTTGTAATAGCCGTGATGAGGTTATCGAAACTCGGTTTGATGTGTTTAAACAACATTGGCAAAACTTTATGTTTTTAGCTGATGGCAGCATTTTGATTGGCAAAAAACGCCCTCAAGTGGTGCAATTCATGGAAACAGGTTTTGCCCGCCTGGGTGAGCAACCGAAATAGCGCGAGTATCTTGAAGCATCGGACAGATATCATGCTTCTCAAATTTTGCACAACTATGGTATAAACTTAACCTCTACGACTAGGAGGTATTGTGCAGCAACCGTCATCGCAGCAGGCCGATTTATTTGCGCTGGATCAGCAGCGGGTGCTCTATGCTGAGTTGTGTAATGCCTTTTATGCTCGAGAACTACAGCGCTTAAGCCAGCACCTAGAACCTAGCGGTGATGCGGCTCGTGTGGCGCGTATGCTAGCCAGCTTACCTTATTATGTCGAGCGCGCGGCGTTTCACATCGTTCGTGGTCATAGCCCGTTAACCTTAGATGGGCAAAATGGCAGTTGGATTGCCAAGCAGGCCACTAAGGCGCCAGTACCAGATAGCGAGAAAAATCATGCGTTTTATAGTCGCTTTGCGCAAATTGGCATGTTAGTCCCGGTATTGGTGGCGCAGCAAGGAATGCAGTATGTAATGCTCGATACGCTTGATCAAGTCAGTAGTAACCGAGTGCATTGTAATCAAAGCGGGTGGTTTGATTTGCAGGGTCAGTATCAAGATAGCCGCATACAACATCAAAAAGTGATGCTGTTATGGCCTAGCAAGAAGCATTTTACGCCGGCCTGCTGTGGCCACCGTTGGCAGCAACACAAGGTCACATCGCCGCGCACATTAAGCTTGCGGGAAATGCTGTTAACAACACGAATAAACTGGAAAAACTTCAGGCAACCATTGCCTGTAAAGGATACATAATGCGCCTATTTCAATTAGGCCTCGTGGCTTTGTTTTTTTACTTACAGTATCTGTTATGGTTTGGTCATAATGGCATTGAGGATTACACCCGACTGCGTAAAGCGGTCGCCAGCCATGAGCTTACTAATCAACAATTAAGTAAACGTAATAAACTGCTTGAGGCAGATATCCAGGACCTGAAGTTGGATTTGGAGGGGGTAGAAGAGCGGGCCCGCCACGAACTGGGGATGATCAAACCCGGTGAGGTGTTTTACCGCGTTTTACCGAGCAAGCAATCGCTTAGAAAAGAATAATAGTTACTGAATTTATATGACGACACAACCTCGCATTGTTGCCATCGTTCCCGCTGCGGGAGTGGGCTCCCGAATGCAATCAAGCACACCCAAGCAATACATCGAACTGCAGGGCAAAACAGTCTTAGAGCATACCCTGAATAAGCTTATGAAAGTTGGCGAGATCAGCGCCATTAAAGTGGCCATTAGTGCGGCTGATGATTACTTTTCCACGCTCGCCATCAATAAACAGGTTATTAGTACTGTCGCTGGAGGCCGTGAGCGCGCAGACTCAGTGTTGGCGGCGCTGGATGCCATAGAGCAACAAAGCCCTGATTGGGTCTTGGTGCATGATGCGGCACGTCCTTTAGTGTGTGCACATGACATCGAGAATCTGATAGCGCAATGCTGCGCTGCAAAGCAAGGGGGTATTTTGGCCGCCAAGGTGCGCGATACGATAAAGCGCGGCTGCAAGCGCGGGTGCAATAGTGAAGATGATGGCGAATTTATCGACATGACCATACCGCGAGAGCATTTATATCAAGCGTTGACGCCGCAATTCTTTCCTTATGAGCTCTTGCGCCAAGCGCTGCGCGATGCGCTCGCTGCGGGTGCCAACATTACTGACGAAGCATCAGCCATGGAGTGGGCTGGACATCCGGTACGCTTAATCACCGGACGCAGTGATAATTTCAAAATAACCACGCCAGAAGACTTACAGTTAGCAAACTTTCTTTTGGCCCAACAAGTAACGGAGTTTGTATGATCCGCATTGGTCATGGCTATGATGTACACCGCTTTGGTGGTGAAGGGCCGCTAGTGATTGCCGGCGTGAGCATCGATTATGAGCAAGGCTTTATTGCCCACTCCGATGGCGATGTTGCTATTCATGCCTTATGTGATGCCCTACTCGGGGCGTTGGCATTGGGGGATATCGGCAAACATTTTCCTGATACCAGTGCCGAATTTGCTGGTATTGATAGCCGTATACTGCTGCGCCGAGTGATGCAGGAAGTGAATAATAAGGGCTATGCGGTGGGCAATGTTGATGTCACCATTGTCGCTCAAGCACCGAAAATGCGCCCTCATATTGATGCTATGCGCCAATGTTTAGCCGATGATTTACAGGTACGCATGGATCAGGTCAATGTTAAGGCAACGACCACTGAAAAGCTCGGTTTCGCAGGGCGCAAAGAAGGGATAGCCAGTCATGCGGTGGCACTGTTGGTCGAATCGTCATGAGTGACGCAGTATCACCCTGGGAGCAGCCTTTAGCTGAGCTAAACTATTTATACGGCAAGCCAAGCGCAAAAGCGCTGTTTAAAGAGCACGCCGAAGACTTTATGGTCGACGAAGAGCTTGGATTTGAGCTCGATGGTGAAGGTGAGCATGTTTGTATTCATATAATCAAACGTGGTGTTAACACACAGGCGGTCGCCAAAGTCATTGCCAAGCTCGCACAAGTGGCTCCTAGAGAGGTGGCTTACGCCGGGCAAAAAGACCGCCAAGGTGTGTGTAGCCAGTGGTTTAGTGTTCCTGTTCCGATAAAGAAGCATATTGACTTCAGTGCCCTAAATGATGAGTCAATCTTTGTTACTGAGCAGCAACGCCATGGTCGCCGTTTGCGTCTCGGTTGCCATCGAGGGAATCACTTTAAAATACGCTTGCGTGAGGTAGATGAGCCACTAGCGGTGCTTAGTCGTATTAACGCCGTGCGTCAGGGAGTGCCCAATTACTTTGGAGAGCAACGTTTTGGTCATGGCGGGCATAATCTCACCATGGCGCAGCGGATGTTCCAAGGTGAGCGTATCCGCGATAAAAAGCTGCGCTCGATGGTGATTTCCGCCGCCCGGTCTTACATTTTTAATCAGATCGTTAGTTTGCGAGTAGCCGAGCATGGCCTTGCCAAAACCCTGCAACATGAAGTGTTTATGCTCAGTGGCAGTAACGCCTTTTTCACTGATGCCATTACTCCTGAGAACATCACCCGCTTAGTACAAGGTGATATTGAGCTGTCTGCCCCCATGGTGGGTAAGGGGGATAAGGCACTAGTGGCGCAAGAGCGTCAATGGTTGGCACCATTTAATGATTGGTGCACGGGATTGGCACAATTAGGGCTTAAAGGGGAGCGTCGTATGCTGCGTCTTTACCCTGAAAACTTAACTGTCGCAGCGCCAAGCGAGAATGTCATAGAGCTGAGTTTTAGTCTAAAAAAAGGCTGTTTTGCTACGGCGTTACTCAGAGAGCTGGTTGACTATCGACAAAGTGAGAACAGTATTACAAGGAATCACGATGAGAATATTGCTAAGTAATGATGATGGTGTGCATGCCAAAGGAATAGCCGCTTTATATCAAGCGTTGCAGCAAATTGCTGAGGTTGATGTGGTGGCACCCGATCGAAACTGCAGTGGTGCCAGTAACTCATTGACGTTAATGAACCCACTGCGTGCCCACAAGCTAGACAATGGTTTTATCAGTATCAATGGCACGCCGACCGACTGTGTACACGTTGCTTTGAATGCATTATTGGCGCAACAACCGGACTTAGTTGTCGCGGGCGTAAACCATGGTGCTAATTTGGGTGATGACACCCTCTATTCTGGCACTGTGGCCGCCGCCACCGAAGGCCGACACATGGGCTTACCAGCCATTGCTGTGTCGCTTGTAGGACCAGAGTGTGAGCACTTTGAGACGGCAGCACAAGTGACGGTTGATATAATCAAAAAGCTCAAGAGCCACCCATTACCGAAAGACCAAATTATTAATATCAATGTTCCTGATGTGCCTTACCGTGAACTTAGAGGCATTAAAGTAACGCGATTGGGTGCTCGTCATAAAGCGGAAACCATGACCGCACAGCGTGACCCTTGGGGTCGGAAGGTGTATTGGTATGGCTCGCTTGGCCCTGAACTAGATGCGGGGGCGGGCACTGATTTTGATGCAATTCGTCAAGGTTATGCCGCAGTGACGCCAATGAGTGTGGATATGACCGCTCATGAAAGCATTACCCCCTTGCAGGAATGGCTGTTGGAGTCTGGTGATGATCGGTAATCTGCAACGCAGTGCAAGTTCATTGGCAGAGTTGTTGGCCAAAGAGGGGGTGACTGATCAGCGCGTGCTTGAGGTTATAGCACACACCCCTCGGCATGTATTTATAGATGAGGTGCTAAAACATAAAGCCTATCAGAATACCGCTTTACCAATCGGCCAAGGGCAAACGATCTCGCAACCCTTTATCGTCGCGCAGATGACCGCACTGCTGCGCCAGCATGGCGTGAACTCTAAGGTGTTGGAGATAGGTACAGGTTCTGGTTATCAAAGCGCTATATTGGCACAGCTGTTTGACAAGGTGTACTCGGTAGAGCGTATCAAGGCGTTGCAGTGGCAAGCAAAACGCCGCTTGCATCAGCTTGATTTGTATAACGTCAGCATGAAGCATGGTGACGGTTGGCAAGGTTGGGCATCTCAAGCGCCATTTCAGGGTATTATAGTGACTGCCGCAGCATCCAGTGTTCCCGAGCAGCTGCTCCAGCAGCTTGATGACGGTGGTGTGATGATTGTGCCAATAGGCGATGCTGAACAAAAGCTAATGGTATATACTCGCCATGGAAATCAATTTAATCAACAAGTTATGGCCGATGTACGTTTTGTGCCCTTGGTACCTGGCGACATAATATAAGGAAGTTTTCTTGCAGTTATTTACCCCTTTGTACGATGCCGCATTGCGTTGGGCCGCTCATCGACATGCTGAGCGCTACTTAGCAGGAATGAGCTTTGCCGAATCGGTATTTTTCCCCGTCCCCCCTGACGTCATGTTGGCACCGATGTGCTTAGCGAAAACTTCACAAGCTTGGCGTTTCGCTATTTTGACCACCTTAGCCTCTGTTATTGGCGGAGTACTAGGTTATCTTCTTGGTTTTTGGTTATTTGAACCCTTAGTTGAACCATTTATCCATTCTATGGGTTGGCAAGATAAATTTGCCCAAGCACTCGCTTGGTTTGAACATTATGGCGTGTGGGTGGTATTCATAGCTGGCTTCTCGCCAATACCTTACAAGGTCTTTACCATAGGCGCTGGTTTATTGCAGATGGCCTTTTTACCTTTCTTGGTGGCATCGGCAGTAGGTCGAGGTGCACGCTTTTTTCTTGTCGCTGCATTGATGAAGTGGGGAGGAGCGCGTATGGAGCAAAAACTGCGACAATACGTGGAAGTGCTTGGTTGGCTTGTAGTTAGCTTGGCCATCGGTTTATATTTGGTTTACCGCTAAGCTATGCAAGGGCGCTTTATGCAAGTGAAATGCACTAGTGTGATAATACTGGTTTGCTTGTTATTGAGCGCTTGCTCGTCTCGAAATACACCCGCACCGGTTTCTGTCTTGGACACTGGTCGGGCCAAAGTGTCACGAAAAATTCATATCACCGGGGAGCACTACCGTGTGCAAAAAGGCGATACCCTCTACGCCATTGCTTTTAGTGCTAACAAAGATGTTCGGGAAATCGCGCAAATCAATGGTATTAAGCCGCCGTACACTATTTACCCAAAGCAGTTGATTTACATCGAGTCGCAATGGCTAAAAAAGAAAAAGCGAGAAAAATATCGTAACTCGAGTAAAAAGTCTACAAAATCAACACAAAAAAATAACAAAAAATTAAAGAAAGAGGTTGCGAAGCCGATACAACGGGAGTATGTTCGAAAACAACCTAGTAAAAAAACTGTTAGCAAAAAAGTAAGTTCTGCTAACAAGTTAGCTCAAAATTTGAGCTGGCAATGGCCAGCACAGGGAAAGGTCACGCAGCGTTTCTCTAATAAAGAAAATGGCTATAAAGGGGTGCAGATAGCCAATCGAGCAGGGACTTCTGTTCGTGCTGCCGCCGATGGTGTGGTCGTGTATGCGGGTGATGCGCTACGGGGATACGGTAATTTAATCATAGTGAAACATAACGATGATTATCTTAGTGCGTACGCACACAATTCGCGTTTACTAGTACAGGAAAAACAGGATGTCAAAGCTGGGCAAAAGATTGCCGAGATGGGCAGCTCTGAGTCCCCTGTTACCGCTCTTCGTTTTGAAATCCGGTATCGAGGCAAAGCAGTCAATCCGAGCAAGTACTTACCCTAGCTTTACAAGCACGAAACAGTAGTAAGGTGTTTGGGATTTTTACCGCGCTACACCGGAGGGTACTCTGATGGGTCACACTGCAAAACTTGAAACCACACAAGACAACGCCACTGATACAAATGTTATCGACGAACCAAAGGAAGAACTCCTAGAGCAAGTAGAGGAAAGTAATGCTGAGGAAGAGATCTTCGCCAAGGACGATAATGTTAAAAACCTCGATGCAACGCAACTTTACCTAAGTGAAATTGGCTTTTCGCCGCTGTTAAGCGCCGAGGAAGAAGTCTACTTTGCACGTAAAGCCTTACGCGGCTGCGAAGCGTCAAGAAAACGCATGATTGAGAGCAACCTACGCCTGGTTGTGAAAATTGCCCGACGTTACAATAATCGTGGTTTAGCGTTACTCGATCTGATTGAGGAAGGTAATCTGGGGCTGATCCGCGCCGTGGAGAAGTTTGATCCAGAGCGCGGTTTTCGCTTTTCAACTTATGCAACATGGTGGATACGACAAACCATAGAGCGTGCGATAATGAACCAGACACGCACTATTCGCCTACCGATTCACGTGGTTAAAGAGCTTAATGTTTACTTGCGTACGGCCCGTGAACTGACGCAGCAACTGGATCATGAACCAACTGCAGAAGAAATTGCAGAGCGTTTAGACCGACCAGTAGAAGACGTGACTAAAATGTTGCGTTTAAACGAAAAGATTTCCTCTGTTGATACCCCGATTGGTGGTGACAACGATAAAGCATTACTGGACATTATTGCCGATGAGAAGGGCAGTGGTCCCGAAGGGGAAGTGCAAAGTAAAGATATCAACGATCATATCGTGCATTGGCTTGATGAGCTAAACCCTAAACAGCGGGAAGTTTTGGCTCGACGCTTTGGTTTATTAGGATACGAGCCATCCACCCTTGAGGACGTAGGCCGAGAAATTGGCCTCACCCGAGAGCGGGTAAGACAAATTCAAGTGGAGGCATTGCGCCGATTAAAAGATATGCTCCATCACGAAGGGCTTAACACCGAGAGTCTATTTGAACAAATGTAATGACTGATTACCCACAAGCCGCCTTTTTAAGGCGGCTTTTTTATGCACTTAATTAGCTGGGCAACATACAAAAGGCCTCGCAGCCCAAGAACTTTCCCAGATACTCCAACACTCATTGTTAACGTACCCTTTTGTGCTGAGATAAATTCAAGCTCACTCAAGTCCTTTCTTTTGATATTCGTCGATTGTTAATAATGGCTTTAAGTAAAACAAAAAATACACAATTGATTAACATGTTTGTTTTGGTTAGTCTGGACCTGATTAAAAAACAAACGAGGTGATTTATGAAATCCTATCGGCGATATATACCAGCTGTAGTGGCAGCACTCATGGCGGCGCCCACTGTGACTTGGGCCTTAGACTGCAGTACACTGATGCCATGGAATAGCGATGATGCCTATAACAGTGGTGCTCAGGTTGTATACCAAGACAAAGCATATGAAGCGAACTGGTGGACGCAAAATCAAGACCCAGCCACTCACTCAGGAGACTGGCAGCAATGGCGTTTACTGGGTCAATGCGATGGTGCCAACCAAACGCCAATAGTCGAGCTTACTTCGCCTCTTAACAATAGTTCTTTTGGTGAAAATGACAGCGTTGTCCTTAAGGCGCAAGCAAGCGACAGTGATGGCAGTATCAGCGCCGTTGAGTTTTTCATCAATGGAGTTTCACTGGGTGTCGATAATGCCGCTCCTTTTGAGCTAAATTGGCAAGCCTTGGCTGGAGAGCATACTTTGCTCGCTCAGGCGCGAGATGATCAGCAAGGCGAGGGCGTCAGCGCTGAAGTACAGATTTCGGTGCTCCCCGCTGATGGGAATGCTGCGCCGATAGTGACCTTAACTGCGCCGACGACGCAAACGCAAGCGCGTAGCGGTGAGCAAGTAACCTTGAGCGCTAATGCCGATGACAGTGATGGTGTTGTTACGGCGGTAGATTTTTATGTTGATCAAGTACAAGTTGGTACCGATACTAGTGCGCCCTATTCTATACAATGGCAGGCCGAGTCAGGGCTTCATCAGTTTCAAGCCAAAGCCACCGATGATATCGGTGCCCAGAGTATGAGTGCCAGTGTGCAAGTCAACATTGATGCGGTCGCAGCAGGCATCTGTCAAGGCACGCCTAGTTATGTTGCAGGCACCAGTTATAGCCAAGGGGATACCGTCGAAAATGTTAATCACGCTTATCGCTGTGACGTCGCTGGTTGGTGTTCTTCAAGCTCGGCTTGGGCATATGAACCTGGAGTCGGCCAGCACTGGCAGGATGCTTGGACCGATCTTGGTATATGCGCAATTGCGCCGGATATCACCATTACCTCGCCTAGTGCCAATGCCACTTTATTGCAAGGGCAAAGTACGGTTATTAGCGCCGATGTTAGCGACAGTGACGGCAGTGTCAGTGCGGTTGAATTCTCTGTTGCAGGCAATGTTATCGCCACAGACACGAGCGCGCCTTACCAAACTACATGGCAAGTGCAAGGGCTCGGTGAGACGGTGGTGACCGTTGCCGCTAGTGACAATGAAGGCAACCTTAGCGAGCAGTCAGTGCTGGTCACTGTCACTGATCAGCCCTTGGTGGTGAGCTTGACCTCTCCTGCCAGCGCAGAGCAGCTACGCTTAGGGCAAAGCCTGACACTGGCTGCTGATGCAAGCTCAGCGCTCGGCAGTATTACCGAGGTGAGCTTTGCTGTGAATGGGCAAATCGTTGGCAGTGATAGCAGTGCCCCTTATACGCTGAATTATACCCCCGCGAGTTTAGGCCAGTATGCAGTTAGCGCCCTTGCCAATGACTCTCAAGGTAACAGCGCACAAAGCACGGCCGCGACAATTAATGTGATTGATACCCCAGCGGGGAAAAAACATAAGCTCATCGGTTATTGGCATAACTTCGTTAATCCGGCAGGCTGTCCTATCCCCTTGTCTGATATTTCCAGTGCTTGGGATATCATCGATATTGCCTTTGCTGAGAATGACCGCAATGCCACCGGTAAAGTTGTCTTTCACCCCTTTGAAGAGGATATTCGTTCCGATTGTCCGCCGATAGACCCGGTTAAATTTAAGCAAGACATAAAAGATTTACAAGCACAAGGAAAGGTCGTGGTATTGAGCCTTGGCGGCGCCGAAGGCACGATTACCCTAGAGACGGATAGTGATGAGGCGAACTTTGTCGCCAGTTTGACCAACATCATCAATGAATGGGGCTTTGATGGCCTAGATGTCGATTACGAGAGTGGTTCCAACCTGGTTCATGGCTCACAGATCCAAGCGCGTTTAGGACGTGCCCTAAAGCAAATTGAGCAAAACATGGGGGGCGATATGTATCTTACAATGGCTCCGGAGCACCCTTATGTTCACGGGGGCATGGTCGCTTATTCTGGCATTTGGGGGGCGTATATTCCGCTCATTGACGATGTGCGCGATACCCTGGATTTACTCCATGTGCAACTCTACAACAATGGTGGATTACCTAATCCTTATGAGCCGGGCTCGGCACCTGAAGGGTCGGTCAACATGATGGTCGCGCATGCGAAAATGTTGATAGAAGGATTTACCCTTGCTAATGGTCAACAATTTGCGCCGCTACGTGATGATCAAGTCGCTATCGGTCTGCCGTCTGGGCCGCAATCGGCTAATTCAGGGCAAGCACCCACGCAAAACATTATTGATGCGTTGGATTGCTTAACCAAGGGGCAAGCATGTGGCACCATTACACCCAGTAACCCATATCCACACTTTGGCGGGGTAATGACCTGGTCGATAAACTGGGATAAGTACGATGGTTACAATTTCTCTGGTCCCATTGGCGATAAACTCACCCAGATGAACAATGGTCAATAACCCTGAGATATAAAAAAGCCCGCTTAATTGCGGGCTTTATCGTTTCTATAGCAGCTCTTTTAACCGGTATAACAACTCATGAGCCTGACGCGGGCTTAGATCGTCGGGGTTAATATTACTGAGCTCATTTTCAACCTCACTGGGCTCGGGCTCCGCCAATAAATCCAGCTGCGCTTGTGTGCTTGAGGTGTTGGCGTTAATTGCTGGTTGTTGCTCTAATTGTTTGAGTTTGCGTTTAGCACTGTTGATCACCGCCTTAGGCACGCCCGCTAATGCCGCGACCTGTAAGCCAAAACTCTTACTTGCAGGGCCTTCTAAGACTTTATGCATAAAGGCAATGGTATCGTTGTGTTCAATGGCATCTAAGTGCACGTTTACCAACCCTGATTCATGCTCGGCAAGCTCTGTAAGCTCAAAGTAATGGGTGGCAAATAAGGTTTTGGCATTAATTTTGTGAGCCAGGTAATCTGCCGTGGCATAGGCGAGCGACAAACCGTCATAGGTACTGGTACCGCGACCAATCTCATCCATTAACACCAGCGAGTGGGCCGTGGCATTGTTTAAAATGGTGGCTGTTTCGGTCATCTCAACCATAAAGGTCGAGCGGCCAGAGGCGAGATCGTCGCTGGCACCGATACGGGTGAAAATACGATCGACCAAGCCGATTTGCGCCTGTGCCGCTGGCACAAAGCTGCCAATATGAGCCATTAACACAATCAGTGCCGTTTGGCGCATATAGGTTGATTTACCGCCCATATTCGGGCCGGTTATCATCAACATTCGGCGTTGATTATTGAGCTCCACCGGGTTGGCAATAAAGGGGTCTGTCATCACCTGCTCAACCACAGGGTGACGTCCTTCACTGATGGCGATGCCGTCGCCTTCGTGCAGCTCGGGTTTTGCGTAGTTGAGCGTCTGCGCGCGTTCAGCTAGGTTATTCAGAACGTCTAATTCACTTAATGCCGCCGCCAATTGTTGCAATGCATCCAGGTGCGGGGCAATGAGGGTGAATAGCTCATCATAGAGCTGCTTTTCCAGCGCCAGCGCTTTAGTTTGGCTACCTAGCACCTTATCTTCGTGCTCTTTGAGCTCGGGGATAATATAGCGCTCGTTATTTTTTAGGGTCTGACGGCGGATATAGTGGCTTGGCACTAAGTGAGAGTTGGCGCGGCTGATATCGATATAAAAGCCATGCACCTTGTTGTAGCCAATTTTCAAAGTACTAATACCGGTGCTCTCGCGCTCTCGCTCTTCCATGGCGGTGAGCACATCGGTGGCCCCTTGCGAGAGATTACGCCAATGGTCGAGCTCATCATTGTAACCCTCAGCAATGACTCCACCATCGCGGATCAACACCGGTGGGTTATCAACAATGGCGCGTGTCAGTAATTGAAGTAGTTCATCATTGGGATGACTGGCGGTGGCAATTTGTTTTATCCGCTGGCACTGACTGGTCGCTAACATATTCTGTAGCTCAGGCAGTTGCTCCAGCGCTGCGCGCAAGCGAGACAGATCGCGTGGACGCGCATTGCCTAGCGCTAATCGGGCAACGATACGCTCAACATCGCCTACAGCACGCAGCAGTGGCTGCAACTCCATATGCCAGGCTTGGTCGATGATGGTGCTAATGGCATTAAGACGAAGGTTGAGCTCCTTGCGACAGCGAATAGGGTTATGAATGCGACGTTTCAATAACCGCGAGCCCATAGGCGTTGCTGTTTTGTCGAGCACGGCCGCGAGAGTGTTTTCCAAACCGCCACCAAGGTTTTGCGTCAGCTCAAGGTTTTTGCGCGTGGCGCTGTCGAGTACCACGGCCTGCGTATCTTGCTCGAGACTAATGCCTTTAATATGGGGCAGGGCGGTACGTTGCGTGTCTTTGACATACTGTAATAGGCAGCCAGCGGCAGTCAGTGCTAACTTCGCTTCATGAACACCAAAGCCAATCAAGTCTTGGGTGCCAAATTGCTGACATAGTGCGGTAACGGCAGTATCTAAATCGAATTCCCATTCCGGGCGTCGACGAGTGCCTTTAATATGCTCTATAAGCGCCATATCAGCAAAGGTTTCTGGATAGAGCAGTTCGGCCGGGTTAAGGCGTTGCAAAGTGGATTTAAATGCGTCATTGTCAGCACATTCAACGACATTAAAGCGTCCGGAGTTGATATCTAAATAGGCAACGCCAAAACGGCCTTGTGGGTTTTTATACACACTGACTAATAAGTTGTCTTGACGCTCTTTTAGTAGCGCTTCGTCGGTGATGGTGCCCGGGGTGACAATACGCACGACTTTGCGCTCAACCGGGCCTTTGCTGGTTGCCGGATCGCCCACTTGTTCGCAAATGGCCACCGACTCACCGAGCTGTACTAGGCGAGCGAGGTAGTTTTCCACCGCATGGTAGGGGACACCAGCCATGGGAATAGGTTCGCCGCCGGCTTTGCCACGATAGGTCTGTGATATATCAAGTAACTCGGCGGAGCGAATGGCATCATCAAAAAACAGCTCATAAAAATCGCCCATACGATAAAACAGCAAAATATCGGGATGTTGCGCTTTTATTCGCAGGTATTGCTGCATCATCGGGGTTTGTTGTTTTATATTATCTTCACTGTAGAGATTTGCTGACATGCACGCACTCGAATAAGGATGGTTATGAATTTACAGCACCAGTCAACGAACAATACGAAAACCCTTGCTGCCCAGCTCGGCGCTATTCTAGCGGATAAGCAGATGATGATCACTACCGCTGAATCATGCACCGGGGGGGGCATTGCTTATGCCATTACCGATACCCCCGGCAGCTCGCGTTATTTTGCCGAAGCGATGGTGACTTATTCCAATGAAGCTAAGCACGAGCGCTTGGGCGTGAGCAAGCAAACATTGGCCGATTATGGCGCGGTAAGTGAACAAACCGTGCGTGAAATGGCTATTGGCGCAGCACAAGCCGCAGAGGCTGATGTGGCGGTAGTCACGTCAGGCATTGCCGGTCCCGACGGCGGCAGTGATGATAAACCGGTGGGACTGGTGTGGTTTGCGGTGTTCTTTAATCAGCAGGTGAGCGTGCAACAGCAGGTATTCACCGGCGATCGCGCGTACGTGCGCGAGCAAGCAATAGCTCAAGCTCTGGCGATGACGGTAAAAATTATAGAATCTGCTTGATACTGTAATTCCATACAGTATACTAAGACACATTAAGCCAGCGTGTGGCACAGAACGATTTTGGAGAACAGCATGAACGATAACAAATCAAAAGCCTTAAGTGCAGCGGTTTCGCAAATTGAGCGTCAATTCGGTAAAGGCTCAATTATGAAGCTCGGTGATAGCCAGGCTTTGGATATTGAAGCCATTTCTACCGGCTCACTGGGAATCGATATCGCTCTAGGTATAGGTGGTTTGCCGACCGGGCGTGTTGTTGAAATTTATGGCCCAGAATCATCAGGTAAAACAACCCTTACATTACAAGTCATTGCTCAAGCTCAGCGCGACGGTAAAACCTGTGCTTTCGTCGATGCCGAGCATGCCCTAGACCCTGTCTACGCCGAAAAGCTGGGTGTTAACGTTGAAGAGCTACTGGTTTCGCAGCCGGATACTGGTGAGCAAGCGTTGGAAATTTGTGACATGCTAGTACGCTCAGGCGCCGTTGATGTGGTCATTGTTGACTCGGTCGCTGCACTGACACCAAAAGCTGAAATTGAAGGCGAAATGGGTGACAGCCACGTCGGCTTGCAAGCGCGTTTAATGTCACAGGCGCTGCGTAAGTTAACGGCAAATATCAAACGCTCAAACACCTTGTGTGTGTTTATCAACCAAATCCGTATGAAGATTGGTGTGATGTTTGGTAACCCTGAAACCACTACCGGTGGTAATGCTCTGAAATTCTACTCGTCTGTACGTTTAGATATTCGCCGTATTGGTTCAGTGAAAGACGGTGATGAAGTGATCGGCAACGAGACCCGCGTCAAAGTAGTGAAAAACAAAGTGGCGCCGCCATTTAAGCAAGCCGAGTTTATCATCATGTATGGTGAAGGTATCTCCAAAGAAGGTGAGCTGATTGATTTAGGCGTGAAGCACAAGCTCATTGAAAAGTCCGGTGCTTGGTACAGCTACAACGGCTCTAAAGTCGGCCAAGGTAAATCTAACTCTATTAAGTTCTTAAAAGAGAATGTTGAGATTGCCAATGAGATTGAAGGTAAGCTACGGGAAATGTTGCTGCTTAAAGCAACCATTAAACCTGAAGACGGTGAAACCAACCCGCTAGCTGCTGAAGCGCAGAGCGAGTAAGAAAGAATAAGAGTAAGCGAAACCAGCCTAAGGGCTGGTTTTTTTATGGCTGTAGTTTTATTGCTGGCACGCCTGCCATAATTTTTATGCCTGGCTTTAAGACTAATAGCCAGGCATAAAAAAACGCCAAACACAGAGTTTGGCGTTTTACTGCTTAACTAAGACAGGGAATTAAAGCTGCCAGTTAATAGAGAAGGCATAGTGACGCGGAGCACCGTAATAGCCCTGGGCCCAGTAAAGGCTGTGCAGGTACTTTTCATCGGTCACGTTGTTAACATTAAAGGTGGCACTGATGCGCTCAGTCACTTGGTAAGTGGCCACTAAATCAAGTAAGCCATACGCACCTTGTGTCGTCACTGTAGGAATAGTGCCATTGCTTTGCACTCGTGACGTTTTGGCTTGCCAGCGATAATTGGCACCCAAGCTTAAACCCTCAATTACAGGGACCTGATAATTCAGCGCCACTTTAACTTGGTCTTCTGGGGTGTAATCACGAACTAGCTTACCTTCATTGACGTCATCACCGGCTTCAATATCCACATGGCTGTAGCTGAAGCTAGCACTTAAGTCATCAGTGAGACGACCACTGAGTTCAAGCTCGTAGCCATCGCTATTGATCCCTTCAGCAGCGTAATAAACCGTGTTGTCAGGAGTTGAAAGAGCGGTGTCAGGCAAGGCAATACCGTCTTGCAGAGCATCGAAAATAGCAAAAGTGGCAAACAACTGACCATCTAGCAACTGTGCTTTAATCCCCAGCTCTTTACTCTCACCGGTGATTGGGTCTAAAGCCATGCCTGTTTGATCTTGCTCTGATTGTGGCGCAAAGGTTTCAGTGTAGCTGGCATACACGGTGTAATTCTCTGCAAAGTCGTAGACAGCACCAATATAAGGAATAAACTCTTCTGAGCTGTTCACTTTGGAATTACCGTAAGATAGGCCCTCAGAATCCCACTCGGTATAACGACCACCAGCAAGAATGGCTAGAGGCTCAGTGATTTTGAAGCGTGCCGACGCGTAAGCAGATTTTTGGTCAGCCTCGACCTTAGAGCCGTTGTAAGCATCCTCGAGTGTGGGAACAGGTGCGTTACCTTCAAAATCCTCCAGTGGTGGCATCGCCGGGAAGCCATTGCCTGTGGTGTAGTCGTAAAGTGAACTATCTTGGTAGTTCATATCGGCGCTACTGACACCAAACACTAAGTTATGAGTTTGTCCAAACAGCGAGAAATCACCTGTGGCGTATAAATCATAAAGGTTTTGCTGATCTTTATAGTCGTATTCACTGGCGTAGCCGGTTAATCCCAGCCCGGTTTCAGCGCTTGGGGTGCCGTAGACATAAAATAACTCGGAGTCTTGCTCATTGGTCATGTGCGCGTAGCGAGCGCGTATAAACCAAGAGGTGCCCAAACTTTGCTCCAGTTCAACAAAAATATGTTCGTTATCGTTATTCCAATAAGACCAATCAGCGGCCGTGCTTGTGGATACGTCGAAGTCAGTCGCAGTGCCATCATCATAAAACAATGGCAAGGCTCCCCAAAGAGGGCTATCGGCATCTTTTGACTGACGAATATAATTCACTGATACCTTAGTGCTGTCAGTGAGCTGACCTTCATAGGCGATGTAACCCAAGGTTAAATCTGTGGCGTAGCGGTCCAAGTATGAATCTGAACGCTGCTTAGTGACCACTGCGCGCATTGCGTGGTTATCAGTTAAGGCGCCAGAAACATCCACCTCTAAACGATTTTTATTCCACGAGCCAACAGATGCAGAGGCACTGGCTTGAGTCGTATAGGTAGGCTTTTTCAGTACCATGTTGACGGTCGCTGCAGGAGTACCCGCGCCAGTCATAATACCGTTGGCACCACGGACAATCTCAATGCGATCGTAAATAGAGGTATCAAGGGTACCATGCACATCACCACCATCTTGAGGGATACCTAAACCATCAACTTGGAAGTTAGTGATATCAAAACCACGGGCTTTAAAGTAAGTACGGTCTGTTTCGATTTGCTCAACAGTGACACCCGGCGTTGACTCTAATACAGCGTTAATATCGTCCAGTGAAAAGTCATCCATTAATGCACGAGACACCACAGATATAGACTGGGGCGTTTCTTTAATGGTGATGCCGAGTTTAGACGCCGAGTCCGCTTGTTCGGTGATGTAGTTTTTATGGTGCTGACCATACACGGAAACACGTTCAATATCTTTGTCTTTTGCTTGCTCAGCAAAAGCTGAAGTACTCAGGGCAACGGCGCAAAGCGTTGCTATTTTACTTAAAGTGAAGCTTTTCTTAGACATAATCTTTTAGCACAGAGAGTTAAAAATCGTGCATAGACTAATCTAAGTGAGAATGATTTGCAAACACACTTTTGTTGCGAAAAATAAAAAGCCGCTCTCAATAAGCGGCCAAAGTTATCTAACGTCTGCAGAGCAAGGCTCTCGCTTAAAGCTTAAACCCTATTAAAACGCATATTTTGCAGAAAACTGTAAGCGGTCCAAGTCACCATCGGCGCCGCTTTCGGTTTCTCGCTCTGCGTGTTTAAACTCAACTCCGAAGGTGAGCTTCTTAACCGGCGAGTACAGTAAGTTGGCACTGTAACTGACGCTGCTTTCGGTAGGGTCGCCACTGAAGGCGAGTAAATCGGTATTGTTATCAGCGCTGAAGAAGGAATAAAGGAAGGTCGACCTAAAGTGATTATTCCAATGGTGCTGATAGCCAATAAACCCTGAGGTTGAGTCAATAGCATCAAGTTCATCGCCATCGAATACCGCACCATGGGCGACGTTAAGGCCAACATAACGACCCAATCCTTTGCCTTGAGTCAGCATAAACTTAAGGTTGTCAGAGCCGAGATTCACGCGCCCTGAAACACTCAACCCAAACGAGGTTTCGTCTTCATCAAAGCCGTTTTGCTTGTATGTTAGCTGACGCGCCAACGCAGTAACAGCAATATGGCCCCAGTCCGCTTTGTGATTATAGCGGGCAGTGAAATCAGGCATGCTGGCATCGTCGGTTTCTACTCGAGCGCCATTGACGGTGATAGAGCTTTCTGGGTTTTCGGCCGAAAATGCCCAATTACCCACGCTATAACGGACTTGTGCCTGACGGGCGAACACCGTGCCCTCCGCTGGGCCAACAAAATCAAGTGTTTCTGGCAACGCACTGACGTTTTGGAAATTAGACCATGCTTGACCAAACAACCAGCCATCGTAGGTAATAAAGGCTTGGCGTAGACGCGGTGAATAGGAGTTGGTGACACGTTCGTTGCCTCCAATAGAGCCGATAAAATCTAGCTCGATTTTAGTTTTTACTGTTTTTCCGTTACTCACTTTGGTACTGGTACCAAAATTAAAACGAGATTGGCGGGCATGCATATCAAATACTGCATCGGTATCTGCGTCTGGCCCAACAGTGGTGGTACTGGGAACATAAAAGTCACGGCCAATACTGACGCCAGAAATGGTGCCAGCGGAGTAATCACTCCACATGGCATCAACTTTGACGTAGCCGCCATAGCTAATATCGGTGTCGCCAATCGTGGCCGCGTGAGCACTACCCACTACCGAGCCAAGCGCAGCGCACACCGCCATAAATGTTTTTGTTAGTCGTTTTTGTGTTGTCATAATGAAGTTGTCCTGTTGCAAGCTAGCTATGAAAACATGGTCGTTGCCATGATTTTGAGCAATTACCTATTGGTCTTACGACTAAGGTATAGCCGAACTCTGAGTATGTGGTTAGTTAACTTGCTGAGTGTAGGCAGGTTTGTGGCCAATTTGTGGGATTTCATACTAAGGTCTAATACTGAAACATTCAGCCCTGAGTAATGCTGTGGGCAAGCCTACAGGCAACAAAAGATATGGAGACGGTTATGTCACAGAGCATTTATCCGGTTTTTGATAACATCAGAAACAACGCACTAGTCGATAACGAAAAATACAAAGCACTATATCAGCAGTCCATAGATGACCCCGACGGCTTCTGGGCCGAACATGGTAAGCGTTTGCACTGGTATACCCCCTATACAAAGGTAAAAAATACCTCTTTTGATAAAGGCCATATCAGCATCAAGTGGTTCGAAGACGGGCAACTCAATGCATCGTATAATTGTATTGATCGTCATTTAGAACATAAAGCCAATAAGACTGCATTGATTTGGGAAGGAGATGACCCGAGCCAAAGCGAGCATATTAGCTACCAGCAATTGCATGGTGAGGTGTGCAAACTGGCTAATGGCCTGCGCAAACTAGGCGTTAGTAAGGGCGATCGTGTGGCTATTTATATGCCGATGACGCCGCAAGCTGTCTACGCGATGCAAGCATGCGCGCGCATCGGTGCCGTGCACTCGGTGGTGTTCGGTGGTTTCTCGCCTTCTGCAATCGCCGATCGCATCAACGACAGTGGCGCTAAAGTGGTGATCACCTCAGATGAGGGTCGCCGTGGCGGTGGCACCGTGCCATTGAAGGCCAATGTCGATGAGGCCGTGAGCCAAGAGTCAGTGACTACGGTCGAGCATGTTATTGTGCATCAACTTACCGGTGGTGACGTGCAGTGGCACAGTCACGACCTGTGGTGGCATGATTTAGTCGCTGATCAGCCTAGCCACTGCGAGCCGGAGGTGATGGACGCTGAAGATCCTTTATTTATTCTTTATACCTCAGGCTCCACAGGTCAGCCTAAAGGGGTCGTGCACTCTACGGGCGGTTATTTGGTGTATACCTCCATGACTCATGAATATGTGTTCGATGTGCATGATGACGATGTCTACTGGTGTAGTGCTGATGTTGGCTGGATTACTGGTCACAGCTATATTGCTTATGGGCCTTTGGTTAATGGCTGTACACAAGTGATCTTTGAAGGAGTGCCGACCTACCCAAGTGCAGGGCGCATGGGGGAAGTAGTCGACAAGCATCAAGTGACGATTCTGTACACCGCGCCTACAGCCATTCGCGCGCTGATGGCAAAAGGTGATGAACCCACCGCCAGTTCAACACGCTCATCATTGCGAGTATTGGGTTCGGTGGGTGAGCCCATTAACCCTGAGGCCTGGGCATGGTATTACGAAAATATTGGTAATAGCCAGTGTCCTATTGTGGATACTTGGTGGCAAACCGAAACTGGCGGCATCATGATCACGCCGCTGCCGGGTGCAACCGACATGAAGCCTGGCTCAGCGACGCGACCTTTCTTTGGTATTGCCCCAGCACTTTACGATGCCGAGGGAAATAACCTTGAGGGTGCGGTTGACGGTAACCTTGTTATTCTCGATAGCTGGCCGTCGCAAGCACGTACTGTATACGGCGATCACGAGCGTTTTGAGCAAACCTACTTCTCAGCCTATCCAGGGGTGTACTTCACCGGTGATGGTTGTCGTCGTGATGAGGATGGCTATTATTGGATCACCGGTCGCGTAGATGATGTACTTAATGTGTCAGGTCACCGCTTAGGTACCGCAGAAATTGAAAGTGCCTTGGTGGCGCACGAGGCTGTCGCCGAGGCTGCCGTTGTTGGTTATCCACATGACATTAAAGGGCAGGGGATTTACGTTTATATTACCCCGAACGATGGCGTCCAGGTGAGTGATGAATTGACTAAGGAAGTGCGGAACTGGGTGCGTAAAGAGCTTAGCCCCATTGCCTCTCCGGATATGATTCAATGGTCACCGGGACTACCTAAAACCCGCTCAGGTAAAATTATGCGTCGTATTTTGCGTAAAATTGCAGCCAATGAGCACCAGCAATTAGGCGATACCTCGACGCTTGCGGATCCTGGTGTGGTGGACGATCTCATTGAAAACCGTCTAAATCGTTAATTAGGCGTTAAGAACTTGATTAACGAACGATTCTAAACGTAGACTATCGGCTGTCATCAAGCGATGACGGCCGATTTTTTTAGGAGCACAGCATGAGTCAGTTTTTAATCGCGGACGATCACCCATTATTTCGTGAAGCATTAAAAGGGGCACTGACAAAGCAGTTTACCCCCCTAGAAGTATTTGAATCTGATACCTTCGACAGTACCTTGGCGGTACTCGATGCGCAGCCAGAGCTAGACATTTTATTGCTGGATTTGCATATGCCCGGTAATGGCGATTTGTATGGCTTGATCCGCATCCGTGAGGATTACCCTGACCTTCCTATCGCTGTGGTTTCTGGCAGTGAAGATTTACATATAGTATCAAAAGTGATGGGCTACGGTGCCATGGGCTTTATTCCCAAATCATCTTCGGCACAGCAAATTGCTGATGCTATATCGCACATGTTAGAGGGCGATACGTGGCTGCCTGAGGAGATCAAAGACAAGGTCGAGGCGATCAGCGGTGAGGATAAAGAACTGGCGGCTCAGGTCGCTTCATTGACACCGCAACAGTATAGGGTGTTAAGCTACTTGCACGAAGGTTTGTTGAATAAACAAATTGCTTATGAGTTGAATATTTCTGAGGCGACAGTGAAAGCGCACATTACGGCGATTTTCCGCAAGCTCGGTGTCTATAATCGTACCCAAGCGGTGTTAATTGCCTCAAAGCTACAGTTGGAGCCTCTTGAAAATCAAAGCGAATAATCGCCACTGGAGGAACTATGAGCGCAATTACGGATCTGCATACGTTGCTAGCTAACCTTGAGCCACAATTACAGCCCCAAGAGTATGTTTTTTGTTGTGTACCGGGGTTGTTATCTGATTATACTCAGCTTAATCCCCTTGCTGTGTTTAGTGAAAAAGAGGGTATGACGCTGGTACTTGAGGTCAATGCGGCGCAACAAGCTGGTTTTGATAGTGCCACTACCCACCGGCAGATCACCCTGAATGTTCACTCTGCTTTAGATGCAGTGGGCCTCAGTGCTGCCGTTGCGGACACCTTAGCTGCGGCGGATATCAGTGCCAACATTATCGCTGCGTTTTATCATGATCACGTGTTTGTTCCCAGCAACAAGGCCGAGCAGGCATTATCGGCGCTGCAAGCGCTGAGCGCCGATAACCAGTAAAGCTTAGTCAAATACCACCGTTCGGTTACCATTTATGAAGAGCTTGTGCTCGGCGGCAAGCTCAAGCGCCTTACAAAATACCTGCTTCTCTACGTCGCGGCCTTTTTTAGCCATACTCAAGGCGCTGTCAGCGTGAGTCACCGGCGTGACCTGTTGCATAATAATGGGGCCTTCATCAAGTTCATCAGTAACAAAATGGGCTGTGGCGCCAATGATTTTAACGCCACGCTCAAACGCTTGATGGTATGGCTTAGCGCCAATGAAAGCAGGCAAGAAAGAGTGGTGAATATTGATTATTCGACCACTAAAACGGGCGACAAATTCGGGGCTGAGAATACGCATATATTTGGCAAGGCCAATCATGTCCGGGGCATACTCGGCGATTTTATCGCCAACTAAAGCATCATGCTCATCACGGCTTAGGCCTTCATGGCTAATACAGTGAAAAGGCACATTAAACCCAGCAGCTAGAGGCGCGAGGTCGGGGTAGTTGGCAATCACTGCCTGCACTTCAATATTTAATGCCTGCTCGAAGCACTTAAGTAACACTCCACCAAGGCAGTGCGCTTCTTTGGTGGCCAGCAGCACCACCTTGGTTGCTTCACCGCCATGCAAGGAAAGCGTAGAACCACTGGGCAGCGATGCCTGCAATTCGGCTAGTAAATCAAGGTTATCAAAGTTTCCGTCCAGCTCAGTGCGCATAAAGAAACGCCCATGCTGCTTATCAACAAATTCGTTGTTGCGGGTAATATTCAGGTTATGCTCAAAACACAGCCCGGTAATTTTCGCGATTAACCCCTCTTCGTCGGGGCATTGCGCCAATAGTACTTTTTTCATTCCTCATTCCTAAAGTGTGAACACATTAGGCATTATGCCCTAAAGAGAATGATTTAACAGTGCCTTTAACTTTGCGGGTTTTACTGGCTTAGAAAGATAGTGAACACCCGCTTCTTTCGCTTTTTGTTTTACTTCGTCATCGCGTACTGCGGTAATTAAAATAGCCGGTATGGGGCCACGCAGGGCGCGTATTTTTTCGATAAGACTTAAGCCGTCTTCATCATGACCAAGTTGATAGTCCATTAGAATCACATCGATAGCACCCCCGTTTTGCACCCATTCGAGTGCTTGCTCGCCACTGGAGCAACCGTGGCTGTTGGCACTCCACTTATGTAATAGGTGGGTCATCGCGGTGATGTTTTCAGCTTCGTCATCAACGACCAGTACATCATAATGAGCTTGTGCGCGGGCACCGGTGTGTTGCTCTGTAGGGCTGCTGATACGCTGTGCGTTGCCATAAGGAACTTCTACCTTAAAGCAGCTCCCTTGGCCTAAGGTGGAGCGCATTGTCAGCCGGTGTGAGAGCAGCTCTACCATGCGCTTGACAACGCCGAGGCCGAGGCCAACGCCTTTATTATCGCCAGATTCAACGCGATAAAAGTCGTCGAATATCTTTTTTTGTTCACGCTCGCCAATGCCCAGTCCGGTATCCCATACCTCAATACTTAAATGGTGTTTACGGCGACGACAAGCAATAAGCACCTTGCCGCGCTCGGTATATTTAACGGCATTAGAAAGTAGGTTTTGTAGAATTCGGCGTAAATAAGTGATGTCGCTATGAACCACATCATTGCGCGAGCGCAAGGTAATTTCGAGGCCCTTATCGGCGCATAAAATGGCGTATTCATTGACCAGCGGCGCTAATATATCGTCGATATGAAAATGCTTCGGACTGGGGGTCATCGCGCCTTGGTCGAGTTTGGCAATATCGAGCAGGGCTGACATCAAATGTACGGTGCTATCAAGGCTATCGCCGAGTTTATCTAAGCTACTGGCGTTATACGGGGTTAATGTTTGCTCATCAATAGCCGCAAGGTAGAGGCGCGCCGCATTCAGCGGCTGCAAAATGTCATGGCTGGCTAGAGCCAGAAAGCGGGTTTTACTATCATTGGCGCGCTCAGCTTCTTGTTTGGCCGCTTTTAGGGCTTGCTCGGTTTGCTCCCTGCTGGCCATTTGTGTTTTCAGATCTTGGTTGATTGCGCGGATCTCTTGCGTGCGCGCTTCAATGCGATTCTCCAAGTCCATGTTCACTTCTTCCAGTGCGTTTTGTGTTGCCATGTGTGCGGTAATATCTGAAAAGCTGGTCACAAAACCACCGTCTGGCAGTGGGTTTCCTATCATTTCATACACCTGACCGCTGCGCCGATGGCGAATGAAGTGATGTGAGCTGCCATTACGCAGGTGGCGGACGCGCTTTTCCACATGATGCTCAATTTCCCCCGGGCCGCACTCGCCACGTTGCGCATTGTAGCGAATCACTTCTTCAATCGGTTGGCCTTGTTGTAAGAAACCTTCGGGATAGTTAAACATTTCGGCATAACGCTTGTTCCACGCGACTAAATTTAAGTCTTTATCGACCACTGAGATGCCATGACTAAGGTTCTCTAAAGAGGTAAAGAGTAAGTTTTGGTTAAACCGCAACGCCTGGGTGGTTTCATCAAAGAAGTTGACCACCTCCTCAAAGGCTAATTGCTTACCGCTGGCCACCGTTTGTATCAATGCTTGCGCCGACGATGCCCCCAGTACCCCGGTAAGAGCGCGCTCACAATAAGCAATAAATTCATTGGAGGGTTGGGCATTATTGTCATTGAGCTCGTCGTTGGCTTGGTAGTGGCTTAATACTTGGCTACTGCGCTGGGCGCCTAAAAAGGTTTGCAGCAGCACCTTAAAGTCATAAATCGTGGCATTAACGTGTTTGTTTAGTCGCTTGGCGAAGTTAAGCTGCTCTTTGGGGTTCACAAAAGCGGCGGCCTGAATACGGTCTATCAATCGCTCCTGAGCTCCAAGAGAGAAGCTGATATAACAACAGATGTTAGCGAATAGCGCTATCAACGTTCCTTGAGTAATCAATTCTTGCTGCGCGGTGCTATCTAACACTGTGGGAGTGTTCATAATGGGCAGCATCAAAAACAGCATCCAGCAGATCACCCCGGCAGTCAGTCCGGCATACACGCCATATGCATGGCCTCGGCGCCAGTATAAGCCGCCAACAATAGCCGGAAGCAACTGAGTTACCAACGAAAAAGCAACCAACCCCATAGACGCTAACGTTTCGCCGTGACCAAATACTTGTTGGTACAGGTAGGAAAGCAGCAGGATGGCGGCAATAGTAAAGCGCCTGACTAACAAGATGCGGGCACGATAACTGCGGTTAATTTGGTTGCGGCGAAACTTACGCTTGAGTATCAGTGGCAGCACCACATCGTTAGACACCATGGTGCTTAGTGTCAGTGTCGCCACTACAATCATCGCGGTCGCGGCCGATAGTCCACCGATAAACACGAAGGTAGTGAGTAACCAGTGTCCAGTACTTAACGGAAAGGCGAGAACAAAGCTATCAGCACTGTGCCCGTGGCCGATTTGCGGCATGATGGCGGCGCTGGCGATGGGTAGGATCATAGCGCCAATAAGCAAAAGGTATAGAGGAAAAGCCCAGCGTGAGGTCTTTAAATGACGAATGTCCTGATTATCAACCACGGTGACGTGGAACTGACGTGGCAAGCAAATGATTGCAGCGGCGGCCATCAAGGTTTGACCGATAAAGCCAAAGCTGAGCATATCGGAGCTTTGCCAATGCTGCCAGATTGCGTCAAGGGAGACAGAACCGGGCAACGAATAAAGGGTGTACACCGCAAGGCCAGCAACGAAAATGAGCGCCAGCAACTTTATCAAGGATTCAAACGCCACCGCAAGCATCAGTCCCGAGCGGTATTCGGTGACATCGACCTTGCGGGTACCAAAGAAAATGGCAAAAACGGCCATGATTAGCGCACCACTAAGCGCCAATATAGTGCCGGATACCTGAGCCCCGCCGGGGAGTAACAAAAAGCTGCTGGAAAGTGCCTTAAGCTGCAACGCAATGTAAGGAATGGTGGCCATCAGCGCGATAAACGTGACTAAGATAGCGCTCAGTTGGCGCTTGCCATAGCGCGCAGAGATAAAATCGGCAATGGTGGTGATATTTTGTTTTTTACTGACCAATACCAGTTTGCGTAAAAAGCCCTGACAGAAAATAAACAATAACGCCGGGCCCAGCAAAATAGGCAGATAGCTCCAACCGCTGCTTGCCGCTGTGCCCACTGAGCCATAATAAGTCCACGAGGTGCAATAAATCCCCAAAGACAGTGCGTACACAAAGGGGTGGTGACTAATGTATTTGGCCCAAGGCGTAGTTTTGTCGCCCCAATTTGCCAGCCAAAACAGCAAAGAGATGTACACCAAGGATACGAAGATAAGAGCGAGGGTCATAAGCCGCAGCGTTATTGTTATTAGTAGCAAATACCATAGCAAACCCACAGCCTATTTAGCAGTGATTTTTAAGTGCTCAGCGCATGCGACTTAAGGTTATTAGACTAATGTATTAAGCCCTTGTTCACCTTCGAAAAACGTCCTGAGTTTATCTATATCAAACTCTAACTTCATGAAAATTATAACTTTATTTTAAATTGTGTTCTCGGCGTTATTGACGTTAAGTTTTTGTTACGACTAAGGTCTGAATTTCCTCTGGCGCTGGCATTGCTAGATTCAAAAGTGATGATAACAACCAGTCATACTTTTAGTGTGACGTGAAGGGGATACAAAAATGGCTTTTAAAGATGCAGATCACGCTAAAGCCTATTGGAACGAAAACCTCAGTCTAGTGTTTAAATTGCTAGTGGTGTGGTTCGTGGTTTCATTTGGCTGTGGCATTTTGCTAGTCGACGTACTCAATGAGGTGCGTTTCTTCGGGTTTAAACTGGGTTTTTGGTTCTCGCAACAGGGCGCCATTTATACCTTTGTGGTTCTTATTTTTGTCTACGCACACAAAATGAATGCGTTAGATAAAAAATACGGCGTAGACGAATAAGGAGCGCAGTGATGGATGTTCAAACGTTAACTTTTTTAATTGTTGGCCTTAGCTTTGCCATGTACATCGGTATTGCTATTTGGGCTCGAGCGGGCTCAACCAACGACTTCTATGTAGCTGGGGGCGGCGTACCACCTTTGGCAAACGGAATGGCAACCGCTGCAGATTGGATGAGTGCTGCGTCGTTTATCTCCATGGCGGGGATTATTTCTTTCGCCGGCTATGATGGTGGCGTGTATTTAATGGGCTGGACCGGCGGTTATGTGTTACTTGCGCTGTGCCTTGCGCCTTATCTTCGTAAGTTCGGTAAGTTTACCGTGCCGGACTTTATTGGCGATCGCTATTACTCACAAGCGGCGCGTATGGTGGCCATCTTCTGCGCTATCTTTATTTGCTTTACCTACATCGCAGGGCAAATGCGTGGTGTGGGCGTGGTATTCTCACGCTTCCTTGAAGTAGACATTGAAACTGGCGTCTACATTGGTATGGTGATTGTGTTCTTCTATGCCGTATTAGGCGGTATGAAAGGCATCACTTACACCCAAGTAGCGCAGTACTGTGTCCTTGTTTTTGCTTATTTGGTTCCGGCAATCTTTATCTCACTGATGATGACTGGTCACTTGCTGCCACAAACTGGCTTTGGGGCGACACTGAGTGATGGCTCGGGAGCTTATATGCTCGATAAACTCGATGGCCTCAGTACCGAGCTCGGGTTTGCGCAATACACCGAAGGCTCCAAGAGCATGATTGATGTGTTCGCTATTACCGGCGCCTTAATGGTTGGTACTGCGGGCTTGCCTCATGTCATTGTTCGCTTCTTCACTGTACCTCGAGTGCGTGACACCCGTATCTCTGCGGCTTGGACTTTAGTGTTCATTGCCATTGTGTATACCACGGCACCGGCAGTTGCGTCTTTTGCGCGTGTTAATATGATTGACACTATCAATGGCAAAGATGGCAGCGGAACGCTCTACAGCGAAGCCCCAACCTGGATTAAAAACTGGGAAAAAACCGGCTTAATCACGTTCAATGACAAAAATGATGACGGCCGCATGTACTACTCAGCAGGGGATGTTAACGACCCAAGCAGTGCCAACGAGGTGAGTGTCGATCGCGATATTATGGTGCTTGCTAACCCAGAGATCGCTGATTTACCGGCCTGGGTTATCGCCTTGGTTGCAGCCGGTGGTATTGCTGCGGCATTGTCGACTACTGCGGGTTTATTATTGGTCATTTCAACCTCGGTGTCCCATGACTTGTTGAAGCGTACCTTGAAGCCAAATATCAGCGACAAGCAAGAGCTACTGGCAGCGCGGTTAGCGGCAATGGTGGCCATAGGCATTTCCGCTTACTTTGGCATCAACCCGCCCGGGTTTGTGGCATCGGTGGTGGCCTTCGCCTTCGGCTTGGCAGCGGCCAGCTTCTTCCCTGCGATTATCATGGGCATTTTCTCTAAGCGCATGAATAAAGAAGGGGCGATTGCCGGTATGGTAACGGGCATCGGCTTTACCGCTGCGTACATCATCTACTTCAAGTTTATCAGCCCCGACCTAAATAGTGCCGAGCACTGGTTGTTCGGTATCTCCCCTGAGGGCATTGGTTTGCTCGGTATGGTGGTGAACTTTGTGGTCGCCGTTGTGGTTCAGCGTATGACTGCTGAGACACCAGAAGAGATTCGTGAGATGGTCGAGGGGATCCGGAATCCGAAAGGATCAGGTACCGCTCACGCGCACTAATGTGTGAAGCACACAAACAAGCCCAGCCTTAGACCAAGGTCGGGCTTTTTTTGTCGCTGTTTTCGGCCTAGATTTAAGCTATATGCAGGATGCGGTGTTTTTCTATGGTTGGCCAACACGCTGATAAATAGGTAGACACAGCAGTGATCAGTTGAGGTGTGGATAGTGAGCCCACAGCATCAAGATATTATCGATTTTGTCATTGAACAGGCCCCGTTTAATACGTTAGCGCGCTCTGCCTGTGAATACTTTTGTCATCACCTTGAAGTTATTTATGTCACGCGAGAGAACCAGCATCAGTGGCTTGATTCTGACGACCCAAAACTATTTCTTATTCGCAGCGGTAGCCTAGAAATCGTCGCACCAAGCGGAGAAGCGGTCGCGCGCTTAAGTGCGGGTGATTACTTCGGCTATCCATCGCTACTCAGCGGTGAGGCCATTAAAAACCGTATCGAGATAAAGCAGGAAGCTCTGGTATATATTCTCAGTCAGTCCAGTTTTGATTATTTGCGCCACGAATATAAACCCTTTGAGCAGTACTTTGTCCGTGCACACTCGAATCGCCTATTGTCATCGAAATATCAACACCACAGTGATAGCTGGTCAGAACGTAAAATTGCCGAGCTGATGACTCGCCAAGCCGTTACTCTGGGTCCTGAGGCCAGTATTAGGCTGTGTGCACAACTGATGAGTGACCAGCGGGTGTCATCGATTATGGTAACTCATAGCGAAGACACTAAGTTGCTCGGGGTGGTCACCGATCGCGACTTGCGCACTCGAGTTCTGGCGGCGGGGGTGGACCCGGAGCAACCTTTGCAAGCCATTATGACCGCCCACCCGAAATACATTTTCGAGAATAACCGGGTATTTTCGGCTATGCATTTAATGCTCAAGCACAATATTCACCATTTGCCGGTACTGAACGAGGCGCATCAGCCGGTGGGCATGGTGACTGCGACCGACTTGTTACGGCAGCAAAAAAGCGATCCCGTGCAGCTCATTGGTCGCATTTATAAGGCGGCGGGGGTTGCCGATTTAAAACGCTATGCCGGTGAGGTACCGAGTCTACTCGATAGCTTTGCTTATCATATTGAAGACACCACCTTGGTGGGTAAGCTACTTAGTGGTATTAGTGATGCGTTGACCACGCGATTGATTCAATTATACCAACAACGCCATGGGGATGCGCCTAAGCGTTTTAGCTGGATTTGCTTCGGCTCACAAGCACGGGAAGAACAAACGCTGCGCTCTGATCAAGACAATGGTTTGCTGTTGCCCGACCAATTGAGCAATGCTGAGGCTGATTATTTTCGCGGTATGGGCGAGTTTGTGTGTGAGCAGCTCGATGTTTGCGGCATTGTCCGCTGTCCAGGGAACATCATGGCCAGTAATCCGCAATGTCGGCTATCGATATCGGCCTGGTTAGATAAGTTTGCTCGCTGGCTCGGCAGTCCCACGCCCGAGGCCATGCTCAACTGTAAAATCTTCTTTGATATTCGCTTTATCACCGGCTCCAGTGATTTATTTGCGGCATTTACAACGTCGCTTGGCAAGCAAAACCGCGATCAACTTTTTTACCGTGCCTTGGCCAGTGAGTTGAACCAAAATTCGGTGCCTATCGGCCTGTTCCATCAACTAAAAACGCAAACCGATGCCCAGCATCACAAGTTTATCGATCTGAAAAAACGCGGCATTGTGATTATTAACGACATTGTTCGCCTGTATGCACTGCAAGAGGGTATCCGCAGTGCCAATACCCTAGAGCGCTTAGATGCACTGATAAAAACTCGGCAGTTATCGAAAAAAGACATTTTTGATTTAAAAGACTGCTGGCGCTATTTAACGCAATTGCGTCTTAAAGCGCAGCTGGATAAAGAGCCGGTGCCGAGTAACTGCATTAACCCCGATACTTTAACGTCGCTCGAGCGCCACCAACTTAAAGAGGCATTTTACTTGGTGCGCCAAGCCCAGCAGGCGGCGAGCTTTAAGTTCGCGCGAGGGAGTTTGTAATTATGACTTACGCATGGTGGCAAAAGCTCAAAGCGATGTTTGGCCAAGACCATTTTGGCTTTGCTGATAGTTGGCATCGTCATCGATATGTGGTGGTGGATTTAGAGCTAACAGGGTTAAACCCTAAGGAGCATGAAATTGTATCCATGGCGTGGGTGGTGATCGAAAATCAACGTATTTGCCCGCGCCAAAGTGCTCATATGTTGCACAGTGGGGTGTCGCAGCTAGCGCAGTCGCCCATTTATCACGGTATCACCGCCTCGCGTTTAATCAGCGAGGGCGATTCCATGGCGGCGATACTGACCGCCTTTGATGCTGCCTGCGAAGACAGTATTTTAGTGTTCCATAATGCCTTGCTCGATGAGCGTTTTTTGCGTTGCGCTTACAAACAGCAGGGGCAAAAGTTTCGTTACTTAACGTTGGACACCCTGAAAATTGAGCAACGCCGTTTAGCGCGGCAGGGCACGGAAGTGGCGCTTGATGCATTATCGCTCAGTGCCTGTCGGCGTCGCTACCAGTTGCCGGTTTATCGGGAACACAATGCGTTGAGTGATGCGTTGGCCACTGCGGAATTGTTTCTTGCCCAAGTTAATCACATGAGTCGGCAGCAAAGGCTGCCGCTCAGCGCGTTGATTACTGCTGGTTAATTAAAGGCAGTTCGGCTTGTTGCCATTTTAAGAAATCACCCTCTAAGTGGTATAGCTGTGTAAAGCCTTGCTCTTTAAGCGCCTCCAGAGCAATACCTGCGCGACGACCACTGCGACAATACACCACAATGGCTGTGTCTTTGTTGAGTGTGGCGCCATTTTCAACAATCTCGCTGTGGGGGATGTTTACCGCGCCTTTGATATGTCCTTGCTGATACTCTTGTTTTGAGCGCACATCAAGCAGCGTCATTGGGGTGGCACTGAACCTATCCGCCATCAGTTGTTGCTGCGTAACCGTCTGTGCTGACTCAGCGTGCAGTGCGGGTGCAAAAACCAGGGTGCACAAGACGAAGGCCAGCGATACCCCGAATGCAGTAAGTTGTGATGCGATTGTTTTTATCATAATAGCCCCTGTTGTTGGCGTGATTAGTCGTTTACAAAGCGATGGCACCCAGTGTGTATGACCTAATCCACTTCGGCACAACGCGTATCGTTAAGGGTGATCATAGTCGCGAGCATCCACTGGCTGCAAGGTTTTCAGCTTCCCGCCAGCACAATCACCATTTATGTATACGGCTACCACCACCGTGTTGAGCAAATGTTTCCCTTGATTAGCCATCGCTTGGTATTGTTGTTTCGTGTTAATATAGCCCCATTTAAAAGCATATAGCGGCTGATTCTGAGCAGCGGCTTGTTATACTATCACAGTTGTTTTTTATAAAAGAGTGAGTCGTCGTGGCTGAAGTAAGAGCTAGGGTCCAATTAAATGTGGGCAAAAACAGTGATATCCCGGCAGAAATTGTCTCATTTTCTGGGCTAAAAGATGGCCAAGAGCATGTTGCACTAATTTTTAATGAGGCGGACAAGCATCAGCAGACACCGCTTATTCGCATGCACTCTGAGTGTTTAACCGGCGACGTTTTCCACTCCAGTCGTTGTGACTGCGGTGAGCAGCTCAATGAAAGTATCGAATTAATGCACCAACAGGGCGGAATATTGTTATACCTGCGTCAAGAGGGGCGAGGCATAGGGTTGTACAATAAGCTCGACGCCTATGTTTTACAGTCTCAAGGTATGAACACCTATGAGGCCAACAACCACTTGGGCTTTGCTGATGATTTGCGTGAGTTTTCCGATGCGGTACTCATGCTTAAGGCGTTGGCTGTGACGCAGGTCAAACTGATGACTAATAATCCTAAAAAACTCAGTGCGTTAGCTGATAATGGCATCGATGTGAAAGCTGTCGTGGGCACGTCGGCGCATATTAAGGTGGGCTTAACGGGAAACCAAGCATACTTAGAAACCAAAATTAAGCATGGCTCGCACATGCTCGATATCAAAAAAATACAAAAACCATAAAGCACGACGCAAAGAAAGAGGAAACGCAGTCATCATGGCTATAGAAATTCGCGTACATAGCGCCAAAGCCGGCGGGCGCTGGATAAAGCAGGGATTGGATATATTTGCCAAGCAGCCTTTCACCTTTATGTTTATGTACTTGCTCATTGCTGTTTTAGGGTTAGTTGGGCTGGTGGTACCGCTGTTGAAAATTCCAGCAGCACTGGCGACGCCTTTTCTAATGGCTGGTTTTTATCAGTCAGCACTTGCGCGCCAGCAGGGGAAAAACGTTGCCTTTGCCGACATCATCGATGTGTTTTCACAAAAAGGCCGACGGATGGGCTTGTTCCGGGTCGGCTTGTACCAAATGGGTGCGGGGATCTTACTAGGCTTGCTAGCTAGCGTGTTATTTGCGGATATGGCTGCGGTGGTGAGTGACCCGAACATGAACCCAGAGCAGGCGCTACAGCTATTAGCACAAAGCCTGTCATTTCCTTCGTTAGCCTTGTTCCTGGTAATAACCAGTATTTACCTGTGCGCCTTTGCATTTGCCATACCATTAGTGTTTTTTGGCGGCCACACGTCGATGTGGGCGGTGATGAAAGCCAGCTTGATGGCGTTTTATCATAATGCCGCAGCAATGACGGTGTATGGGCTTATTATGGGTGTTTTGATGCTGTTGTGTGCAGTATTGTCCTTTATTCCTCTTCTGGTTCTAATGCCGATTTGCTACATTAGCCTTCTGGTGGCGTTTCAGGCGATTTTTGCGCCGCAACTGGGCGAGCAGGATGCACCCACAGCGCAGCATGTTAATGCTATTAGCGACACCACCGACAATGGTCGATTTGACGCCTAATGGACGATAGCGAAAAGCAAAAGCAAAAAAATTACGTTCTGTGGCTGTTAGGACGACAGGACTACAGCCGCAAAGAATTAGAGCGCAAGTTAAGCCAGCGCCAAGTGCCGCAGGCGTTTAGCTGCGAATTACTGGACTGGTGTGAGCAACATGGGTTTTTAGATGACAACCGGTTTTGTGCCGGTTTTGTCCGTCGCGCAGCGGACAAGCGCCATGGCCCGCGACGCATTATGGCTGATGCGCAGCAAAAGGGGCTGGCAAAAGAGCAAGTTAGCGAAGCCATTGATGCCTTAGACATAGATTGGTTTGAACTCGCTCTAGAAGCTTATACCCGGAAATTCCGGACAACAGATAAACAATTAGATTACAAAGAAAAAGCTAAGCGCATGCGTTATTTAACAGCGCGTGGGTTTGACTACCAACAGATAGAATTTGCACTTGCAAGTGAAGCGAATGACGAGTGAGAAAAACGCAATGCAGCATTTGACGACCGCACAGCTAAGACAAAAGTTCTTAGACTATTTTGCCAAGCACCAACACCAAATTGTGCCTTCGGCTTCATTAATTCCTGGTACTGATCCAACGTTGTTGTTTAACAACGCCGGCATGGTGCCTTTTAAAGACGTATTTTTGGGCGCGGAAAAGCGTCCCTATACGCGAGCGACCAGCGCCCAACGTTGTGTTCGCGCAGGTGGTAAACACAACGACTTAGAAAATGTTGGTTACACTGCCCGTCACCATACCTTTTTTGAAATGCTCGGTAACTTTAGCTTTGGCGATTATTTCAAAGAGCAAGCTATTCAATTTGCATGGACTTTTTTGACCGAAGAGCTCGGTTTGCCTAAAGAGAAACTTTGGGTGACGGTGTTTACCGAAGATGATGAAGCCGCCGATATTTGGATTAACAAAATTGGCGTGCCAGCCGATCGCGTCTCTCGCATTGGTGAAAAAGATAACTTTTGGTCCATGGGCGATACCGGTCCATGTGGTCCGTGCTCGGAAATTTTCTACGATCATGGTGAAGAAGTCTGGGGCGGTCCACCAGGGACGCCAGAAGAAGATGGCGACCGTTATATTGAGATTTGGAACTTGGTTTTCATGCAATATAACCGCCATGCCGATGGCACGATGGAAGCCTTACCTAACCCATCTATTGATACAGGCATGGGTCTTGAGCGTATCGCCGCCATCATGCAGGGCGTGCATTCAAACTATGAAATTGACCTATTCCAAGCGTTAATCCAAGCTGCAGCAAAAGTGACGAATGCGCAGGATTTAGAAGATAAATCATTACGGGTTATTGCCGACCATATCCGTTCGTGTGCGTTTTTGGTGCTAGATGGTGTCATGCCTTCGAATGAAGGACGCGGTTACGTGTTGCGTCGTATTATTCGTCGCGCTGTGCGCCACGGCAACAAGCTGGGGGCAAAAGGCACCTTCTTCCACCAACTGGTGGGTGCGCTGATTGAACAGATGGGGAATGCATACCCTGAGCTTGCCAAACACCAGAGCATTATTGAAAAAGTACTGCGTATTGAAGAAGAGCAATTTGGCAAAACTCTAGAACGCGGCTTGGCTATTTTGGAAGAACACTTAAGCGCCCTAGAAGGCGATGTTATTCCCGGCGATGTGGTATTCAAGCTCTATGATACCTATGGCTTTCCAGCGGACTTAACCGCTGATGTCGCTCGTGAGCGTTTTATGACCATTGATGAGCGTGGTTTTCAGCAATGTATGGATGTGCAACGTAAAAAAGCACAACAAGCTGGCAAGTTTGGCGCTGATTACAACACGCAACTGCGCTCTGATAAGTCGAGTGACTTCAAGGGTTATGAAGCCGAGCATTACAGCGGCACTGTGGTCGAGTTGTTCGCTGCTGGCGATAAAGTATCGGTATTGGAAGACGGTCAAGAAGGTATCGTGATACTTGATCGTACGCCATTTTATGCTGAGTCAGGCGGTCAGGTGGGTGACACCGGCGTGCTGAAAGCCGGTAATGGAGAGTTTATTGTTACCGATACACAAAAACTCGGCAATGCTATTGCGCACTACGGCAAAGTAAGTGGGCAAATGGGGGTGAACGATAAAGTGGACGCGCGTATCGATGCTGAGCGCCGTGACCGCATTAAGAAAAACCACACTGCAACCCACCTTATTCACGAAGCATTGCGCCAAGAGTTGGGTGAGCATGTAAACCAAAAAGGCTCCTTGGTTGAGCCTGATCGTATGCGTTTTGACTTCTCCCATTTTGAGGGCGTCACGCGTGAGCAACTACAACGCATCGAACAACAAGTGAATATTGAAATTCGTCGTAATTTTGCTTTGCAAACTGAACTGATGGCCATTGATGAGGCAAAAGCGAAGGGCGCTATGGCGCTATTCGGCGAGAAGTATGACGATGAAGTACGCGTCGTGAGCATTGGCGACTACTCTATCGAACTGTGTGGTGGTACCCACGTGCAGCGCACCGGCGACATCGGATTATTTAAAATCGTCTCAGAGGCAGGTATTGCCGCTGGTGTGCGCCGTATTGAAGCAGTCACTGGTGATGATGCATTGAATTATGTTGCTGAGCAAGAGAACAAACTGGCGCAGATAGCGGCGTTGCTCAAAGCGGATAATGCCTCGGTGCTTGATAAAGTATCGGGTTTAATTGAGCGTAGCAAAGGCCTAGAGAAACAGGTGGCGCAACTGAATGACAAGCTTGCCAGTGCAGCGGGCGCCTCGTTGCTTGATAGTGCCATTGATGTCAACGGCGTTAAGCTGCTTGTGGCGAATGTTGCTGGCACCGAGAGCAAAGCGCTGCGTGGTATGGTTGATGACCTGAAGAACAAGATGGGTTCAGGCATTATTGCTTTAGGCGTTGCGAACGGCGAAAAAGTCAGTTTAATTGCTGGTGTCACCAAAGATCTTACTGGTCAGTTTAAAGCCGGAGAGTTGGTTAACCATATGGCTGCACAAGTCGGTGGTAAAGGTGGCGGTCGCCCTGATATGGCACAAGCCGGTGGCTCGCAACCAGAGCACTTAGATAGCGCACTGGCCAGTGTTCAAGCATGGGTGAGTGAGCGTGGATAAACAACAGGCGCGTATTTATTCGTGGCACTGTTAGTTCAAAAGTTTGGCGGCACCTCGGTAGGCTCGATTGAGCGTATTGAGGCCGTCGCCGATATCATTATTCGCCAACGTCAGCAAGGCCACCACGTTGTGGCTGTGGTGTCAGCCATGTCAGGCGAAACTAATCGATTATTAGCGTTAGCTGAGCAAGTTGATAGCTCCCCCAGCCCTCGTGAACTTGATGCATTAGTAAGTACAGGTGAGCAAGTAAGTGCCAGTCTTCTAGCGATGGCACTGATCCGCCGAGGCTACCCCGCCATCAGCTTGCTGGGCGATCAACTAGGTATTCGTACCGACAACCTCTTTACCAAAGCACGTATCAATGACATCAACAGTGCCCGCTTACGTCAAGAAATTGAACATGGTCGCATTGTTATCGCAGCAGGATTTCAAGGCCGTGATTTGGAAGGAAATATTACCACTTTGGGGCGCGGCGGTAGCGACACTTCGGCAGTGGCCATTGCCGCTGCGATAAATGCTCAAGAATGTCAGATCTATACCGACGTTGACGGCGTATATACCACTGATCCTCGTATCGAACCTGGGGCATGGAAGCTGTCGAGCGTGTCAGTGCAGGTCATGCTAGAGATGGCTAGTTTAGGCGCGAAGGTATTGCATATTCGTGCAGTGGAAGCCGCTGCGCATTATAAAATGCCATTGCGGGTGTTATCCAGCTTTAATGTTGGGGAAGGGACGCGCGTTGATTACGAGGATGAAGGTATGCAACAACAGACTGTTTCGGGAATTGCCTCCAAGCGTGAGCAAGCGCTTATCTTTATAAATGATTGCTCAAATGATGGTTCTACTTTAGCAAATATAGTGGAACTCTTGGCTGAAAAAGGCATCGAAATAGACATGATTAACCAAGTTAATCAAAAAGTTGGAAAAGTAGACTATGCTATAAGTGTACCTAGCTTAGAGTTGCAACAAGCAATGAGTTTATTGCAAGAAAGTGGTGCTTTAAGCGGGGCCAAAATAGATAGTCGTGACGACCTCGCCATGTTGTCTATAGTTGGCGCAGGGATAAAAACGAACACGCCAATTACGGGGCGATTTTTTCGCGTGTTAGCCGATGAAAATATTGATGTAGTCGTCGCTAGCTCAGGAGAAATAAAGCTTTCAGTTCTTATTGAACGAAAGTACTTGGAATTGGGCGTACGTGCATTACATGCGGCTTTTTTAACGGCAAGTGAATAATCGCTTTTAAGTTTTACTTACTTTTAGAGTGATTATTCTTTAGAATGCCGGAGACGGAATTTTTTACTAATTTGGAACTATGGGAGCAAGCGAATGCTAATTCTTACTCGTCGAGTTGGTGAAACCTTAATGATTGGTGATGAAGTCACAGTGACTGTTTTAGGCGTTAAGGGTAACCAAGTGCGTATCGGTGTGAATGCACCAAAGGATGTGTCTGTTCACCGCGAAGAGATTTACATGCGAATCCAAGCCGAAAAATCGGACTCAAATCCGGGCAACGCATAAATAAACGAATTCATAAAAGCCACTATCAAGTGGCTTTATTTTTATCGAAGATAAATGCAATCACTTCCTCATTGAGCACTCGTGCGGGAAAATAGTGCCTAGCTCCCTTATCGGTGACAATAATTATTCCCTTCTGCGTACTCAATACCTCTTTAATCTGTGGCCATGAGTATTGCTTCTTATGGGCATTAATCTCGGTACTAATTCCTTGCTCATCAATCCGCAGCGTCACTTCATTTCCAGCTGCTCTTGTTAATCGCTGTCGTGCCACCCACCAAGGTTGCTGATATTTGTAGGCAACCACTTCTAAAATAGCTAAAGCAAACAAAAAATAACCAAGGTAGTTATTTTGCAACTTAAACATGCTAAAAAGAGCAAGTCCCACGAGCAAGAGCACCAGTGGATATTTGAGTTGGCGGCGATGGCTGAAGGGCAAAGACTGCTCAAAGCTTTCGTGGTAGTAGTCTTTATCTAAAATATAGCTAGTGTGGTAATTCATAGTACTCGTTATACGAACTTGATTAATATAGAGGCAGGTATGCGCGCGATTTTTATGGCATTAACGGCCGCGCTTTTCAGCGCTACGGTTGGCGCCCAACACCAATTTTTGGTCTTTGGCGATATGCCATATTCTCCTATCGATGAAGCGCTGCTCACCCCACCTGCAGGGCCATTATATCAAGGCGTACGGCAAACCCCACATCATTTTATTGTTCACGTCGGCGATATTAAGGCTGGAGCTGTCGCTTGTACTGATCATGTTCTGCGCGGCAACTACCAGCTGTTAGCTAATCTTAGTGAGCGGCCCTTTGTCTACACACCGGGTGACAATGATTGGACCGATTGCGATAGGAAAGGGCTTAGCACACGCTTTGATGAGCTAGAGAGGCTAAGTTTTGTACGTAAAGAATTCGCTGTGCACACGGTCGCTTTGCCCGGCTATGAACGCCAGCCTGAGCTGCCAGAAAACCAGGCTTGGCGTTTAGAGCAAGTGCAATACCTAACTGTGCATGTGGTTGGTACCAATAATGGTCGTGCGCAAATTCTTAAGTCTCATAAAAAACAAGCGCTGCAGGCTGTTAAAAAGCGAGATCAGCTCAATATTCAATGGCTAACACGCCATGCTGATAAAGACCTAACCGCCATGGTTGTCTTTTTTCAAGCGGATATCTTTCGCTCAAGTAGCGATAAGGGAGTGTGCAGTGACAATAACCGAACATGTGATGGCTTTGCTGTCTATCGTCAGTATTTAGATAAGCTCGCTCAACACAGTGATTATCCTATTTTAGTGGTGCATGGCGATACCAGTGAATTTTGTTTTTCACAGCGTCAGTCGCAGCTTTGGCATCTTAATGCACCTGGCGATTTTCAGGTTTTAGATATTGCTCATGTAACCGTTAATGTAGATTCAGCACAGCCTTTTCAGGTGTCTCCCTTGTTGACAAATAGCGCTGTTCCTCGCTGTGAAGATGACGGTTAGCTACTGCGTCAGGTAAGTATAAAAAAGCCGCGCTAGGCGCGGCTTTTGTTAACACTGCGAATTAGAACTGGAATCTTAGGCCCAGTTTAAATTTGCGACCAAGCACGTCATAGTTACTTGGGAACGTGTTACCCGAGTTAGAGCTGGTATCACCTGCCTCATTGCCCACAACCGGTGGATCTTTCTCGAACAGGTTATCTATACCCAAACTTGCGGTGATATTATCGGTAAGGTGATAATTGGCATATAAGTCAAAGTAATCGTAGGAATCGATACTTCTAAACTCTGGGAAGTAATCGTCGGCAACGACTGGCTCTGCGTCAATGCCATCAATGTGACGCCATTGCAATGACAGGGTAAAGTCGTCCATTGCCCACGTAGTACGCTGCACCCAGCGCATCTCTGCGAGGGGATCACAGCTGGCACTGTAATACCCTTTACAGTCGATAATTCGCGCTGTATCGGAGCTTTGCGATTCCTGAGTTAGATACTTGTTGATGGTTCCAGAGAACTGCAGCTCACCCATGTCTTCAAGTGGCACGAAGAAATTGAAGCCCAGTTCAACCCCCTCAGCGGTCAAGTTCTTGAGGTTGGTGGTGAATTGTTCAATCCCGGCACCAGCGACGGTTAAGTCGCCACCAACACGTTGTATTTTGGCACACTCTTGTGCATCACCTAACTTGTAACAGGCATCGAGGATTTCCTGTGCTGAAAACTCGCCGATGATGTCATCAATATCAATATCATAGTAATCTAAACTGATAGTGAAGTTTTGCAAGGTATCGAACTCAGGAGTCCAAACAATACCTGCTGTAAAGGTGCTTGCTTCTTCAGCGTCAGGTGGATTAAGTGGGTCGCTTCCAGAGATCACTTGTACTTGACCTGATATCACATCTTGCACGTTACCCACTTGTGCATCAGTCATGCCAGTGGAAATACACAGCTGGCGCAGTTCAGCACTGATGTTACCGGCGTTGGCAACCGAGCAAGGGTCGCTAGTCGCGTTATCAAGGCCAGTTACCACAGGAGAGGCAATTTCACCCACATTCGGAGCTCGTGTCGCTTGCTGTTGCATAACACGTACTAATACGCTGCTAACTGGGCGCCAGTTGAAACCAAGCTTCCAGGTTTCATTAGAGCCCACGGTATCGTAGTCAGCCCACCGGAAACCAAACTCCACATCAAGCGTATCAGCAAATGCCATACCGTCTAAGACAGGCAAGTAACCTTCCATGAACAGCTCATCAACACTGAAGCCACCTTCAATAGGTAACTGGTTACCTCCAGCACCGCCCTGACAGCTCGCTGGTGCAAGTTTCAAACATTCATCAGGCTCAAATAAGCCTTTTTCTTTGCGGTACTCATAACCAAAGCTCATTGATAGCGGTGCGCCGGCGCCGGGTACTTCAATAAACTCAATCGGACCATTGATGGTCGCAGTTGCAATACGCTGGCTGTACTTTTGCTGCTGTAATGCAATCGCTGTAGCATAACCGGCCATTTCATCGGTAATGGTGCCAAAACCACCAAACAGGTTGATGGGTACGCAAGTTGGGTCGCCGTTTAAGCAGGTAACGCCGTCTTCGGTTTCAAGGGCATTTTGGATGTTAGTTAGGTTGGTGTAGCCACCGCGTACGGTGGTACGGTTGGACTCACCATATTGAAAACTAACATCATACTCCCAGTCGTCAAACACATAACCTTTCACGCCAGTGACAAACTGGAACAACGAGGTGTCATAGCGCTCTGTACGGGGGCCGAGTTCGAGTGTACGCCGACGCAACTGCACAGTTAAATAGTCCTCAGAGTCGACGACGCCATTGCCGTTGACATCATTCCAGTTACTGTCACTTAAGAGACCATCAGCGAGTGCGTTGTTACCCGTATCAATCATAAATTGCTGTGCTTGATCGCCAATTAACGGGTTAAACAGTGGCAATTCGAAACTCGCACCAAATGTGCCTGATGGCGCAACCTGTGTATCTACCGAGATCGAGCTGTAAGTGAGTGATGAATAAACTTCATGATCGTCGGTGAGGTTGTAACGAGCGAGAGCCGTACCTGAATAGCGCTCAGACGGTGTCTGATAGAAGTTGTAGGGGTTGAAGTTGAACACGCTACAGGTATCGGCAGCAAGTGTGCCATCATTTCTAAATTGGCCTGCGGTCCCCGCTCCGACAATACCAAAGCGTGTGGGCATGGCCGTTGTAGAACCACCACTTTCTACTGAGTTAGGGGCCTCACACTCAGAAGGCGCTGGAACGGGCGGTTGACCATTGAGGAATTGCTCATAGTTGGCGCCTGATGCGGTTTCGATACCAAGTAAACCCAGCGGGCGATCGCCAAGGAGCACTTGGTCACGCTTCATCCAGTCCAATGAAAGTACGACGTTACCTCTGTCGTCAGCGAGGTTAGAACCGATGGTAAGCGATATATTACTTTTATCGCCGTCACTTTCGTCTGTTTGCTGGTGCGAGGTGTCTAAGGCTATTCCTTCAAAATTATCTTTAAGGACAAAGTTAACCGCCCCAGCAATGGCATCAGAGCCATAAACGGCCGAAGCACCACCAGTAACCACATCGATGCGCTCTACCAGTGCCGAAGGGATCACCGAGGTATCTACCGAACCGTTGTAGTTGTATGGGATCATTCGCCGGCCATTTACCAGTATCAATGAACGCTGAGATCCCAAGCCTCTTAAGTTGACCGTTGCTGCACCACCAGAGCCGTTGTTCACGTTACTGCCGTCACCGGGAATAGTGGATGGTAGAGTACGAAGAATTTGCTCTACTTCGGGTTCTTGTTGGAAGCGCAGCTCTTTCTCGCCAATGGACGTGATGGGGCTGGCTGAGACAGCGCCGGGCTGGCGAATACGACTACCTGTGATGGCAATGACCTCAATATCCTTGGCTTCTTCATCCCCCGCAGCGAGTGCTTGAGGCATAACGAATGAAGAAATACCTACGCCGAGCGCTACTTGTAGCGACAGCGCCAGTTTAGATTTTAACATTGTTTTTCTCCCTAGTTATTAGTAAGACTAATACTTCAGGGCCAATCAAACTGCGGTTGTTCCTATTTAGCGTCATAAGCTTAGTCCGATTTGTTCAAACCTGCCAATGACTTAGAGTCAAAAAATAGAGCAAAACCCTCAACGTAAACAATGTAAAGTAAAGCTTGGTATGACCAATTATCTTTTTTGATGTTATCACCATCATTGATGACTAATGAAGATGATTTTTTCTCGTATAGATTTTATTTATATCCGCTATTTTTATTATCTATAAAGTTGAATTAACGGCATTTATGCCGGTTTTTAAGTCTCCTAACAAGAAGTTCAAGGTTATAAGTATTGGTATTACCAATTTACACTTGAGTGGACATTCTCTTTTTTTTTGATATGGTGTTGGTTAAATATCAATAAAAAGTAACTAAATTTGCACTGGGGTGAGCATGGATATTACAGCATTGTTAATTGAAGCCGCTTGGCTTATGGCGACCGGTATGGTGGTGGTCTTTGTATTTCTACTCATATTGATAGGCGCTTTACGCCTAATGTCATATATCTTTGCCGATACAGAACAAGCGAATCAACAAGCTAGCGCCACTACCACGCATCACAGTAAGCGCCCTTCAAAGGCGCATATTGCAGCTATTGCTGCGGCTGTGCATCAGTATAAGAAGCAATAATAAGGGTCAATTATGTCTAAATTAAAGCTTACCGAATTAGTACTGCGAGACGCGCATCAATCTTTATTAGCAACACGCATGCGCTTAGAGGATATGCTCCCGATCGCTGATAAGCTTGATCAGGTTGGGTTTTGGTCAATGGAATCATGGGGTGGGGCCACCTTTGACTCCTGTATCCGTTATTTAGGTGAAGACCCTTGGCATCGTATCCGTGCCCTGAAAGCGGCGATGCCTAATACTAAACAGCAGATGCTACTGCGTGGTCAGAATTTACTCGGCTATCGTCATTACAGTGACGATGTTGTGACTAAGTTTGTCGAGCGCGCTCACGCCAATGGTGTTGATGTGTTTCGTATCTTTGATGCGATGAATGATGTACGTAATTTAGAGACGGCAATCAAAGCCGCTGTAAATATTGGCGCCCATGCGCAAGGCACTATCTCTTACACCGTCTCACCGGTCCACACGTTGGATATGTGGTTAGATCAGGCTAAGCGCCTTGAAGATATGGGTTGTCATTCTATTTGCATTAAAGATATGGCCGGGCTGTTAAAGCCCTATGATGCCGATAAGCTGATCCGTGGGTTAAAGGAAACCGTGTCTTTACCCATTGCTATGCAATGCCATGCGACCACAGGACTAAGCACTGCAACCTACCAAAAGGCCATTGATGCCGGCATTGATATGCTTGATACGGCAGTTTCTAGTATGAGTCAAACCTATGGTCACAGCGCCACCGAGACCTTGGTTGCTATTGTAGAGGATACCCCGCGTGATACCGGTTTGGACCAAACGTTACTCGAGGAAATTGCGGCTTATTTTAGGGAAGTACGTAAGAAGTATGCGCAATTTGAAGGTAGCTTGAAAGGCGTTGATGGCCGCATCCTATTAGCGCAAGTGCCCGGTGGCATGCTCACAAATATGGAAAACCAGTTAAAAGAGCAAAACGCAGGCGATAAGTTAGACGAGGTACTCAAAGAAATCCCCAAAGTCCGCAAAGACTTAGGTTACTTACCTTTGGTCACCCCCACCTCACAAATTGTTGGCACTCAAGCCGTGTTGAATGTGCTTACCGGTGAGCGCTACAAGTCTATTACTAAGGAAACCGCAGGCGTTCTTAAAGGTGAGTATGGAGCAACACCCGCACCGGTAGATAGCCAATTGCAACAGCGTGTTTTAGAAGGTGCAGAGGCAATTAGTTGCCGTCCAGCCGACCTCATTGAGCCTGAGCTAGACAAGCTGACGGAGGAACTAGATGCTCATGCGAAAGAGCAGAACCTCGAGTTAGCAGACGAGGTGGTTGATGACGTTTTAACCTATGCACTATTCCCGCAAATCGGTTTAAAATTCTTAGCGAATCGAAATAACCCTGATGCTTTCGAACCAGCGCCCAGCGCCGAGCTAGAGCAGCCAAAGGCTGTGGCCAAGGCGGCACCGACAAAGCAAGGGCCAGAGCGTTATAGCATTAGTGTCGATGGTCAGGCCTATGATGTTGTCGTCGCCCCCGGTGGTGAGTTGGAGAGTGTGCGTGCTGTTGAGGGTGAAGGTGAAAACCCACCGCAGTCGGCTGCGATTAGTGGCGGGGAAACACTGAATGCACCGCTAACGGGCAATGTCTTCAAGGTTTTAGTCAAACCTGGTCAGCACGTGAATGAAGGTGATGTGGTTATGATCATGGAAGCGATGAAGATGGAAACTGAAGTGCGCGCATTGCACGGCGGTGAAGTCAGTGATGTGTTAGTGCGTGAAGGTGACTCCGTGAGCGCTGGCGATGCCTTAATTGCATTGGTTTAGGGGGGGGTATGGAAGGAGTATTAAATCTCTGGCATGCCACCGGCATTGCCAACTTTTCCGTCGCTCAACTGGTGATGATCTTAGTCGGTTGTGGGCTATTATATTTGGCGATAGCGCGGAATTTTGAGCCATTACTATTGGTGCCTATTGGCTTCGGGGCGATATTAACAAATATCCCCGTGGCTGGTATGGCAGACCCTGGTGGCATTCTGTATTACGTGTATTACATAGGCATTGACTCCGGCGTCTTTCCGCTACTTATCTTTATGGGAGTGGGGGCACTTACCGACTTTAGCGCGTTGATCGCGAACCCGCGCATGCTACTTCTGGGCGCTGCGGCGCAATTTGGTATTTTCGCGACATTGTTTGGTGCTATTGCTTTGAATTTTGTGCCGGGCTTTGAGTTCACACTCAAAGACGCATCTGCTATTGCCATCATTGGCGGTGCCGATGGCCCGACTGCTATTTTCTTAGCCTCAAAATTAGCCCCAGACTTGCTCGGTGCTATCGCAGTGGCGGCGTATTCTTATATGGCTTTGGTGCCCATTATCCAGCCACCCATCATGCGAGCATTAACCTCCGAGCAAGAGCGTAAAATTGAGATGCCGCAGTTACGAGCGGTTTCCAAAAAGGAAAAAATTATTTTTCCACTTATGGTTCTGGCGTTAACTGCGATGTTCTTACCAGCAGCAACGCCGTTGGTGGGAATGTTCTGTTTGGGTAACTTAATGCGTGAGTCAGGTGTCGTCGATAGGCTCAGTAGCACAGCGCAGAATGAGTTGATCAATATAACGACTATTTTCCTTGGCCTAGCGGTGGGCTCAAAGCTAGCTGCTGAGCAATTTCTGACGGTGGAAACCATTGGTATCCTAGCGTTAGGAGCCTTGGCATTTTCTATTGGCACGGCGTCAGGTGTATTCATGGCAAAAGGGCTGAATAGATTATCGTCATCACCTATTAACCCCTTAGTAGGGGCCGCTGGTGTATCTGCTGTGCCTATGGCTGCTCGCGTGGTCAATAAGGTTGGCCTGGAGAACAACCCACATAACTTTTTATTGATGCATGCCATGGGGCCAAACGTTGCTGGCGTTCTTGGTAGCGCTGTGGCTGCAGGTATTTTACTGGCCTTGGTGGGCTAACCTCTGCCGAGAAATTTATCTATTTAGGCACTTCCTAGCCATTTGCGCGTCCTATTCGAATTCGGTGGGGCGCGCTTTTTTAAGGCTGAGGCCGGTTTCACAGTTTTGCGATTAAGTGTTATAAGTGCATGCTATAGCATGAGCTGGAACTGACAAAGCAGTCCATGGCTAGCCATAACAGTCAAAATAGGGAGCGGCTATGAACGCTATTATCATCATCATTGTATTATTTGTTTCGCTGGCTATTTTGGTGCCGTTACTAGAGCGCTACCAACATCAGTTAGGGCTCAATAAAATGATGCGCTTTCGCAAGTATATCTTGCCACTCGTTGGCATAAGCTTAGTGGTGCAATTGCTTTATATGTTATTTAGGTAAGGACTTGCGATATAGCAGACATAAAAAAAGCACCCTAAGGTGCTTTTTTTATGTCGATGATTAGTTCATCGCCAGCTGCATTTCTCGCTCTCTAACCAGCTGCGCAAGCAGCGTATCGGCGACCGGCTTAAACTTGGCTAATTCGCCAGCGGGAAGCGGCTCAGATTTTGGCAGTTCAACGGTACGAGGATTGCGATGTACACCGTTTACAAGGAACTCATAGTGTAAGTGGGGGCCGGTAACGCGACCGGTGGCTCCGACAGTGCCAATAAGCTGGCCTTGTTTCACTTTTTGGCCATTTTTTACTTTGCGTTTATTTAAGTGCAAGTACTTAGTTACATAGGTATTGCCGTGTTTAATAAACACATAATTACCATTAAAACGGCTATAACCCGCCTTAATAACTTTGCCGTTACCAGCGGCTACCACGGGCGTACCTGTACGCGCGGCGTAATCAATACCACGGTGTGGCTTCACCGTTTTAGTTACTGGGTGTAGGCGACGCGGATTAAAGCTTGAGCTGATGTATTTGAAATTAACTGGCGCTCGTAAGAAGGCTTTTTTCATGCTTCGACCTTCAGGGGTGTAGAAGTTGCCATCAGTGTGGCGCACAGCGGCATAACGTTCGCCTTGGTTGATAAATTCAGCCGCGATTATTTTCCCTGTGCCAATATACTCGCCGTCAACGTGGTGTGTTTCATACAGCAAGCTAAACTGATCGCCTTTACGCAGATCGTTGGCAAAATCCACGTCCCAGCCAAAGATGGTGGCAAAGTTCATAATTTGTTTCTCACTTAGCCCAGCCGAGATACCGGCTGTCCATAGGCTGCCATTGACTGTACCAGACGCTGTTTTAGTGAGAGTTTCAATTTCTTTGGAATCGATAGAGGTGTCGTAGCGTCCCTCTTCGTTAAGCGTAACAAACAAGGTGTCGGTTTTGCTCAGTACATATTTGAGCTGCTGCAGTTCACCCTCGTCGTTTTTTGCAAAACTTAACACTTCACCTGGGTGAATTTTGGTTAGTTTTTTCGTTTCTTCATTGGTATTAACCAATTTATACAAGGTTTGCGCGGAGAAGCCTGCACGTTTAAAAATCAGGGCAAGATTGTCACCGTTACGTACTTGGTAATCGGTGTGCTCATAGGTTGGTAAAGTCTGAGCTTGCTCGGGGGAGTTCAAATCGGTGATTTGTTCGTCTTCCTCAAGCTTAACTTGAAGCTCGTAACGCTTACCCACTTCCAATGGCTTTGCGTCGTTATCCTTTGATGCTGTGGCTCTTTCCGTAGGTATCAACATCAGGGCAATAATCGTGACAAGAAAGCCCACAATGAGCAATTTGTGTTTTTTGGGGAGCTTGTGAACCACGTTTACCATAACCTACCTTTTTCTGCTGTTAAGGAAAACAAATCTAACCAAAGGCTGAGCATATACGTTATAAAGGGCAAATACCAGTATTTTGTGCATTTAAACCCGGCGCGAATTGCGCTAGAATCGCGCGGTTAGCACATTTTTTTATCGGAGAAATAAATGACAGACTTGCAGACAGCGCTGGCAGAAATTAAACGCGGTGCTGAGGAAATTTTACTTGAGGAAGAACTCGCTGAACGCCTTAAGTCAGGGAAAAAGCTACGAATTAAAGCTGGGTTTGATCCTACAGCGCCAGATTTACATTTAGGTCATACGGTGCTTATTAATAAGCTAAAAACGTTTCAGGACCTTGGCCATGAAGTGATCTTTTTAATTGGCGACTTTACTGGAATGATAGGCGATCCAACGGGTAAAAACGTGACTCGTAAACCTTTGACCCGTGAAGATGTGTTAGCTAACGCCGAAACCTATAAAGAGCAAGTCTTTAAAATCCTCGATCCAGAAAAAACCACCATTGCATTTAACTCGCAATGGATGGAAAAGCTAGGCACCGCAGGAATGATAAAGTTAGCTGCTCGTCAAACCGTAGCACGCATGCTCGAGCGCGATGACTTTAAAAAACGTTATGCAAGTGGTCAATCCATCGCCATTCACGAGTTTTTGTATCCATTAGTGCAGGGGTGGGATTCAGTCGCACTCGAGGCCGATGTTGAGCTTGGCGGCACCGATCAGCGTTTTAACCTGTTGATGGGCCGTGAACTGCAAAAAGATGAAGGGCAAAAGCCGCAAACAGTGCTGATGATGCCGTTGCTTGAGGGCACTGATGGCGTGCAAAAAATGTCTAAGTCTCTGGGTAACTACATAGGAATTACTGACTCTGCTAACGATATGTTTGGCAAAATGATGTCTATCTCCGATGATCTTATGTGGCGTTACTACGAGCTACTGAGCAGTCAATCTTTGCAGCAAATCGAGCAGCTAAAAGAGCAAGTGCTTGCTGGTACCAACCCGCGTGATATCAAAATTGCCTTAGCGAAAGAGATCATTGCGCGTTTCCATGATGAGCAAGCCGCTGAGCAAGCTCACGCAGATTTTACCAAGCGTTTCTCTAAAAATGCGTTGCCTGATGATATCAACGAGCTAACCATTGAATGTGACGGGGATGAGATGATGATCACCGCCTTGCTTAAGGAAGCTCAGCTAGTGGCTAGCACTTCAGAAGCGATTCGCATGATTAAACAGGGTGCCGTGAAAATTAATGGCGAAACCAAGGTAACAGATAGCAAGCAAATGGTGACTAAAGGTAGCACGGAAGTTTATCAGGTTGGTAAACGTCGCTTTGCAAAAGTGACTCTTGCTTAAGAATTGATACTACAGAAAAGCCGCTTAAAGCGGCTTTTTTTACGCCCACGCTATGTGGCTAAGTGCTATAACCGCCAGCCAAAGCATGTTAACACCGTCAATATATTTCAATGTTGCTGTGATTGTTTTGTCATCAGGCAAATGATCCACTCCAATGCGCATGCGCTCAAAACGGTGGCCTTGATAAAAGGCTGGCCCGCCAAGCTGTACTTGCAATAATGCACTGAAAACACTGAGAGTGAACCCGCTAACGCGGTGATAAAAGTGCCGGCCATATATCCGTAAGTAACGCCATAGTTTATGCTGTTGGGTCATCATCGCCAGCGGTAGCAAGTACATTACTAAGGCCGCTAGAGAGCAAAGAGTTAGTAACCATTTACTGGCGTAGAGATAAGGACTCGATGGTAAAGCATGCTTGCGCATGGCCGTGTGCAGAGTCCACGTTAAACTGTAGGCGAGGGCAGCCACGCCGCCAAATAAACAATACAGTATTAGTGGTGCGAAGTAGGTATGAAGCATGCGCAGCACCATACTCTCAATGCAAGCTTTGGCGACCCCCTGACTATTCAAACGCTCACAATCACGTACCACAATAGTTGCTAGTAGTGCCCGAGCGAGTGATTTACGTTGCTGCTTTAATGCCAAAGCAATACGCGTGCTTTTGCTGCGGATTGTGTGGGAGTCTAAACTCAGGTAGAGCAAGAGCGCAGATAATGCCTCTGGGTAGTAAACTAAATGGGAGAACAACGCGATTAATGTCAGCGGCAACAACACACACAGAGCCAGTGACAGTATGGCTATCAGCAGGTGGTAGCCAACACTATCTTGTGGATTGAAAGTGCGTTTAACTAAATTGTTGAAGCCTAGGCGCGCTAGGGTAAAAGGGTGATACCAAGGAGAGAGCGGCAGCCAACGCTCGCAAGCAATGGCTGCAAGTAATAACAGCAGACTAAGCTGAGCACTTAGCGCTTCAACCAGCATCTATAGGGTGACACCATCAAGTTTTGTTAGCATCGCCATCACCATAGCCGATGAATTCTTTGATGCGACTTCTAAGTATTCCTCGAATGAATGCGGCGACTCTTTGCCGGCGATATCAGACAGTGAGCGGATAACCACAAAGGCCGTATCAAGTAAGTGGCAGGCTTGAGCGATTGCGGCGCCTTCCATTTCCACAGCAAGCATCGCTGGAAATTGTTTGCGTGTTGCATCAATGCGTTCAGGATCACACATAAATGAATCACCTGTACACACTAAGCCAACCAACGATTGACACTGTTGCAGCTGTGAAATTGATTGCTCGGCCACTTGTATCAATTGCGGGTGAGACTCATAAGCCGCTGGCATTTGTGGTACTTGACCATACTCATAACCAAATGCGGTAACATCGACGTCATGGTGGCGAAGTTCGCTGGCAATAGCTACATCACCCACTTCTAAACGCTGGTCAAAACCGCCTGCTGAACCTGTATTGATAACGCAATCAGGGTGAAAGTGGTCGATCAATAAGGTGGTTGCAACGGTGGCAGCGACTTTACCTATCCCTGATTGCACTAAAGTCACGGTCTGAGTATTGAGTTGCCCATGGTAAAAAGTAAAACCACCGTGTTGGTGAGTTTCTACGTCGCTCATACGTTCACGCAAAATCGCGATTTCTGGCTCCATGGCGCCAATAATACCTACTTTCATAGCATCTCTGATTAATTAGCAAAAACAGCCCTTAGTATATCAAAGGCTGTTTTAATATGGCATTGGCTTAATTAGATCTCTGCAAGTTGGGTTGATGTAGCGATAGCTGAGCCGCTAGTCTGCACTTTGGCTTGCGAAGGCGAGAGCACTGCTGGGCGCGTTGGCGTGCGCGTCGGTTTACGTTTTGTTGCTGTTTCTGGTTTGCCGATTTTAAATAAAATGGCGTTGCGTACGTCTTCAACACGGTAGCCGCTTTTTACTTTCATACGAATATGAGGAATACCGGCGGTTTCTAGGGCACCGCTAACAAACCAATCGCGCTGTGCCTTGTGGCCGTCTTTATTGGCATTATTAACCAGATCCACAGCGGCGACGATGGTCATTTTCTGTTTATCTAACAGTACGTAGTCGAGTTGCTTATTCTTAGTTTTAGTCATGGCAATACGCCGCGATTTGCTAGAAAGTCCGGCCTTGCAATCAATGACATCTGCTAATTTGACTCGGCTGACGATCCGGTAGTTATCGCCAACCGCTCGCTCTAGAAGCGATAGAAAGGCGCTCTCAACCTGCGTATAGATCTCTTTTTTACGAACGAAAGGGTAAGGGTTTTCGTTATTATCAGTGAACTTGGAAGCCACCACGGAAGCAACAACAACCAGCACCAATATAGATAAAAGCGCGAATTCCATTTTTTACTCCAAAACGAATTTTTGACACGCTTACATTAAAGCAATAAGCGTGCCTAAAATTGAATTGGTTAGGGTTGATAGCCCTGGGGTAAGCCTTTAGTGGTGATAGCAACGGCGTCATGGGCGTGAAGTGATTCATAGTGGTTAATGCGAACCCAAAAATCGAGCACATCTGCCCGCTCATCTAACGCTGCTTTCACCTTACGAGCGGCATCTTCGCAAAACATCAAATTGGCGCCATTTAATCGTGCAAACTCTTGCTCGTCTTCTCGTTTCACGGCGGTTTGCACGGGGGTTTTTAGTGTTTGCTCAATTTCATCGATGATGGCGACGAAGTCAAATTCGCCAAGTTGCGCATCCAATAACACCTTGGTTTGTGCGACGGAGCGTTGAGAATGGGGGGTGGCGCTGATCCCCTCTGTTGTGCCCAGCCACTTTAGCACTTGTTCAAAGTTCAGGTTCTCGGCGTCAAAATCGCGTTTAAAGTTTTCTTGAATCAATTGCCTTGCAAGGGCGGCTGAACAAGGGCAAGTAGACGAGTAGGTTACTTCAACACCGGCTTCAACACGCAGCTGTCCTTGATTTAACTGCATGTCTAAGGTGATGGGATAGAATTTCCAGCCACTGTTATCGCTTAGTAACGCGCTGCGACGCAATGGAAGCTCAAAACTGAGGCTGAGTCGCGCTCTATCGCTAATATCGTCATGGGAGCTGATAAACGCATCAAGGGTTGTTTTGAGTTGCGCAGGAGTCACGCTGGGCTCATTAGAAAGTTGGTCCAGTGCCAAAAATAGGCGCGACATGTGAATGCCCTTGGCGTGCGTGTCAATTAAGTTCACAAAGGCTTGTGCTTTGGCATTAATAACGGTTGCTGCCAGGCCCTTAGTCGCAATTTTTAAAGGTATTTCTATGGCGCTCATACCCACCCAATCAAGCGTATGATGTACTGAAGACGCGCTGGTGTTGGCGATATCTGGCATTGGATGTGGCATAGCCTTCCTCATTATTGAAGCAACGAAAAGGCGACATTCTACCTGAAAATGCGCAAATGTGGAGCGGCCCAAAGTTGCAGGATAAATTGCCAAAGAAGGGATATGTAAAGCAATGCTGGCAGCTAAGTGGTGACAACATGCTTCCTTTATTGTCCAGTAATTGTTAACATTGTGTGTTGCTGTTAAGACGCGCCATTTACACCCATAACTTGCAAAATAACAATAATGACCAGTCCGATGAAATCAATTCTAAAAAAAGCCGCCACTGTGGCGATGTTAAGTAGCTGTAGTGTTGCTGCGTTCGCCAAGCCTCAGCTGATGTTGTTTGCTGACGACCTGCAGGTGTGCTCCAGCGAAAGGCTGAGATATTGTAATTCTGAATCCCGCGAAAGCTTAAGTAAGGATACTTATAAACAACAGCCAATTTATCAAATTACAGAAGAAGGCCTGGGCCGTATTGCCGATATGGCCTGGACCGAGCAGCCTGATATTCGCGCCCAAGCAGTCGAATTATTAAATGCGGCGAAAAAGCACTTTAACGATGAAGCATTCGGTCAACGTGAATTCGAACGTTACCTACGCCGCAGTGATTTCACCCTTACTGGCAGCGACATATCAGCACGTGAATTTTGGTTTAATTTATTTGATTTCGAACAGCGTAACTTTTTTGATTTACTCGAGCAAAAGCAAGCCAATGGTAAGCGTCGTCGCCAAGGCGAAGTTGATGTTCAGGGCACGCGTAATTGGGTAACCAAAGAGGCGTTTGCGCAGCTGCTTAGTGATGCGCAAAAGATTGCTGATGCCAAACGCAAACCTCGTGTTGCTTTTATCACCGGTGGCAGTCGCGACCCCTATCGCGATGTTGATTATTATCAGTCCTTATTTGAGCAGCTAGGCTTTGAAGCGCATTGGCTTGCTATCGATGGGGCTATGCAAACGGTAATGAGTGCTCAAGATACCAAGTTGTGTGATAGCTTGGCTGATTATCAGGTGTCGAAGTTAGCGAGCTTCCGCCGTGATGTGCTATACCCTGATCTTTATCAAAAACAGCAAAAACTGTGTCGCGACCCAGAGAAGCTATATAACCTTTTGCGCAAATCTGATGCGGTGTTTATAGCCGATTCAAGCCCGCTCTTGCTATATCATGCGTTTTATAAAAATGCTAACCAGCCCAGTGAGTTGCTAACAAAAATACAAGATATGGTGGCAAAAGGGCAATTAATGGTCGCCGCGCAGGGTGATGCGGTACATGCCTTGGTCGGTGGTAAAAACAATGCCACTGTACTCTCTGGTGATGGCGTGCAGGTGTTGACTGGGCGACCCACGGTTTACAGCAATGGTTTTGAAGCCTGTCGCTTGGGAGTGGACTGTATCTCAGTGGTTAACAGCCGTGAACTAAGTTACATGCAATCGGGTGTGCTTGGTTTGTTCAACTGGGGCACCTTGGATACTAAAGTAGCCAAGTATGGTAATCAGCCGCGCCTAATTAAAACCGGTTTTGATAACAGCAGTAATTTAATTTTTGGTCTCGATAGTGATAGTTATGCCCGCATCAGCAGTGAAAGTGATGACGGCGAGTACGTGCAGATGCAAGTATTTGGCGAGGGTGGACTATGGCTTGGTGACTTGCGCCAAAGCAATGACTCTATGGCTACAGCAATGCAGTTTGGCCCTTTTGATAGTTACTTCTTGACTCATGAAGACAAAATCATGCTCCGAAATGACATGATTAACGTTGAATTAGCGCCATGGAAGCAAGCCATCAATACCACAACCGCCGGACCATTAGTGAATTCGTCCACACCATTTAGCCGCTCTAATTACCATAAGCTCGGACAAATGCAGTGCAACACTGGGGCTGCAACTGCCAGTGGTAGCACGGATATTGATTCACAGCGCTTTGAGTTAACCTTAAAAGCCAGTGGCGCCACGAACATGCGAAAAGGCGTGCTCGCAAAAGGCGGCAAACGCATCGGCGTATGCTCGTTTGCAAGAATCTCAACGCAGATACTGCCAAAGGCACTCTAAGTTGATTACAATAAAGGGGTTTGTAGCAAAACCCCTGTTTTTATGTTTGACTCTTCCCTGAGCCCTTGGGTTCGTGTATTAACTAATCTCCTTGCCCGATTTGGGATCTGGTACGCAGCCGCTATTGTTTATGGTGTGTTTATCGTCGCGGCCCAGATCCTTGGCTCAATGTATTATTACGTTGCCACCGGTGAAGTGACCCTACTGGATGTACTCGCAGTGGTATTCTTCACGGCCATTAGCGCGCCTGTGGTGATTATGGTGGTGTTGCAATCAGTGGCACAGCTGCAAGACTCGCAAAAGTTTTTGGAAACCGCCACTAAGCAAGAAAAGCTATTAAACCAGTCACTGAAAGATAATATTCGTCTGCTCAACACTGAGATTGATGAGCGTAAAATGGCGCTCAACGCTAAGCATCGGGCCATTGAAGAGTTACGTCGTGAGATAGCGGAGCGCAAGAAAACGCAGCTAGAGCTAGCCCAACAAGGCATGCTATTGCGCTCAATTGTCGACTCGTCCCCTGACTTATTCTATTACCGCGATCAACAGGGGGTGTTTGCTGGCTGCAACAAAATGTTTGAAAAGGTGATGAACCGCAGTTCAGGCGACTTAATTGGCAAAACTGCCGAAGATATTTACCCACCGCAGTTGCTACCTGAGGTGTTACGCACCGACCATCAAGTAGAAACGACGCATGAGCCCATAACGTTAGACGTTCAGTATCCTGTGGATGGAGAACCCCATTGGTTTGAAATGCGCAAGCTCCCCTTTATTAATGACGACGGCGAATATATTGGTCTACTTGCTTTCGGCCGTGATATCACAAGCCGTAAGGAAGCCGAACAAGCGCTCGAGACTGCTTACAAAGACAAAGGTAAATTCATTGCTACTTTGTCTCATGAGTTGCGCACTCCTTTGAATGGCATTGTTGGTCTCACTCGTATGCTGCTTGATACTGAACTAACGAAACAACAACGCAGTTGGTGCAATACGGTCTTCTCAAGCGCTGAAACCTTAGGCAACATCTTTAACGACATTATCGATTTAGACAAGATTGACAGAGAGCAACTTGATATTGTCACCGAACCGGTCGGTGTCACAGATTTTATAAATGACGTGGTGAATTTTGGCTCTCTCATTGCCGAGCAAAAGTCACTGTCTTTCGATGTATCCCGTGACGGCGACTTGGACGTTTACGCCGAAATAGACCCAACGCGTTTGCGTCAAGTGCTCTGGAACCTCATCAACAACGCGGTGAAATTCACCAAACACGGCGGGGTGACCTTGGGCTGTCGTCGCCACGACACCGGTAAACAAGTGTGGCTTGAGTTAAGTGTTACAGATACAGGAATAGGTATTCCACAAGAGCAACTACGGCATATTTTCGATATGTATTACAAAGCGCCGGATGCCAGCGGCGCCAATGCCATAGGTTCGGGGATTGGCCTTGCGGTTACTAAAGCCTTAGTTAAAGCAATGGGTGGGGATATTCAAGTCAGCTCTATGGCAGGAGAAGGAAGTAGCTTTAAAGTACATATTCCTCTTAAGCTGACGCAAGCTCCGCAATTGGAAACATATGATTGTGCCAGCCTAAATATTCTTCTGGTCGAGGATGTTCCTTTGAATGCCGAAATTGCTACCAACTTACTTGAGCAACGGGGGCACGAGGTCATTTGGGCTGAAACCGGTGAGGATGCGCTGTCTTTTGTGCAAACAGAGGATGATCTCGATTTAGTGTTACTCGATATGCAATTGCCAGATATTAATGGTGACGTGGTGGCTCGTGAAATCCGCGCCGATGAGCACTTCGATAATCTACCTATTGTGGTGTTAACCGCAAACGTGCGCAGTGCTGAGGAAGAGCTACGGGGCATTAAAGTGCAAGGCTCACTCGCCAAGCCGATTAATACCAATAAACTTGATAAGATGTTAGCGACGCTCTTTGGTATTGGAAAAGACTGTGCACAGCAGGCAGCAGCCAAACAACTAGTTGGTGCTGCCCCGCCGCAAGCACTCGATGTGGATGAGATGCACCTAGATAGAGAGATTATCTCTGAGTTCTTGGACTCTATGGGGGCGAAAGCCTTTGCCCGCAGCGTTGACTTGTTTGCAAAGTTGGCGCCAGGATATCAGCAACAAATGCAAGATAGCCTTGTCAGTGATGTGGATGAATACAAATCAGTCGCCCACAAATTGAAAGGAGCCGCAGGCTCAGTGGGGCTCAAAGCGGTGCAGTTGCAGGCCAAGGAAATGGAGAATAATTGTCAGCAGGTTGAACAAGAACAGCGCCAGCAATGGTTAACGCAGTTAGATGGGCAAATAAAAGAAGGGCTCAAGGCCCTTCAGTCATTCTTATCTCAGTTAGCTCAGTAATTACGAGTTGCTATCGATTTTTCCGATAAAGCGATAACCTTCACCATGGATGGTGCTGATCAGCTCAGGCGTGCTGGCGTCGCTTTCAAAGTGTTTACGGATACGACGAATAGTCACATCAACAGTACGGTCGTTAGCACGAAGCTCACGGCCAGTCATATGTTTAATCAGCTGCTCGCGGCTAAAGATACGACCTGGTGAGTCTAACATTAGACGTAATGCACGATACTCACCTTTAGGTAAGCGCTTAGATTCACCCGCAGGAGACGTTAAACAACGGCTGTTTTCGTCTAATTCCCAACCGTTAAAGTTAAGCACACCATCAGACTCAAGTGCAGGGTCATCTTTGCTGGCTGCTGTGCGAGAAATAAGGTTGCGGGCACGAATAGTTAATTCGCGTGGGTTAAATGGCTTAGTGATGTAATCGTCCGCACCAATTTCAAGACCTAAAATACGATCGACATCGTTGTCACGGCCGGTCAAGAAAATCAAACCAACATTGCGTTTTTGACGCAATTCACGGGCGAGGATCAAGCCATTTTTACCTGGTAAGTTGATATCCATAACAACCAGGTTAATTTCATCATTGGTGGTGAGCTTATCATGCATATCATCACCATCAATGGCTTCAACTACAGTGTAGCCTTCCGCTTCAAATAAGCTAACGAGGTTCAGGCGGGTTACGTCTTCATCCTCTACGATCAGAATGACTGGCGTTTGCATTGTTAATTAACCTTTTCGGAATATTTTATTTACAGAAAAACCGGAAAAACGAGAATTCCGCGAATACTTGCGATTATAGGAGTATATCTAAATGTTAACAAGTAAAATCAATTTGGATAAAACTTAGATACTGTCATCAGCCTGGCTTGTACTTTAAAGCTTACTTGCTCGAGCTGCTCCCTGTTGATATACAGTCGAATCTTCTTACCTTCCTGAATTAAGGCAGCCACACCGCCTTGCTCAAGGAACTCGAAATTACTGCCAACGGTGAATGTTGTTAAAGGCCGAGTTTTGATCCAAGGCGACAGTATATCATTCTCTATTTTTCCATCAAAGTATGTGATGTCACATTGCCGAGAAAGTTCATCATTTTGTGAACTTTTGCTGAGTTCGGTTATGGCAATTGGTTGTCCACGTATCAATAAGTTCTGTTGTTGCGCAAGAAATGCACCAGGCCCTTTACTTAAGTTAGTAAAACAATAACGCACCGAATCAGACTGAACATGAGTAAAGTCGATAAACTTGGCTATTTGAAAAAGCAGCGCTGAGCGCACTTGATCGGGCGTTCCTGCTTGCGCAGATAGGCTGCACATCAAGGCGACTAAACAGACTACACGCATACTACTGCACCCCACTTAATGGGATCTGAACTATGAAGTGACTGCCTTGTTTATGCTCAGGAGCAAGCAGCACCTTGCCGCCAAGTGCTTGAGTTACGAGGTTGTAGACTAGGTGTAAGCCTAAACCACTGCCGCCAGAGCCTCGCTTCGTGGTCACAAAAGGATCAAAAACTCTGGGCTTTAATGTTTCGCTGATGCCGCTACCATTGTCTCGGTAGTCAATCTGTAGCTGTCCGGAGTCGATTTGTACATCAATATCTATACGTGGATCAGGGTGATCTTTGAAGGCATGGATAAGAGAGTTACTGATAAGCTGCTGTAATATCTGTTGGATAGGCCCAGACTTTGATTGGATATGTAAATCTTCGGGGCAGTGCACGTTTATCTGCGGGCTAATGTCATCAAGGTCAGCACGCATACTAATCATGACTTCGCCAATGAGCGCGCTTAGATTAACGTCGGTGATGCTCTCACTATCTTGGGTCACAGCGACTTTTTTAAAGCTGGCGATAAGCTCGGCTGCGCGGTTAAGGTTGCGATAAATCAACGACAGATTTTCTTCACCATCTATTAGGAAGCGCCCTAGTTGTTGCGAGGTGAGTGTTTTTTCTTCAAATGAATGGCGAATATCACCGAGCTTGTCACGCATTAATGTTGAGGAAGTTATCCCCAATCCCAAAGGGGTATTGACCTCGTGAGCGACACCCGCAACCATTTGCCCCAGTGACGCCATCTTTTCATTCTCAACAATTTGATTCTGATATTGGTGCATCCGCTCTAGCGTACTGAGTAGCTCTTGGTTAGCGTCGCGCAGGGCATCGGTGCGCAGGTTCACTTTTTCCTCAAGGCTCTGGTTTAGAGCTTCTATTTCTTTTTTATCTGTCTCATTACGCTCGATTTGCTTTTCTGTGCGCCGCAGCATGGTGTTGACACTTAGCGCCAGCTGATTGAGTTCTGCTATATTACTGCTCGGGGCGCGAACGGTGTAGTTACGGTTTTTGGCAACGTCTTGCAGTAACTGGCTCAATGTATCAATAGGATTACCGATATGGCGCTGAAAAATACGCGCTATAACATAGGCAACAACCAGCACCGCTACGCTCAACATAATATCGATAATTATTTTGCGGTGCAGGTAATTCTCAATACTCTCTAAACTGGCTCGAACATACACATAACCTATGGTGTTGTCTTGGTTGGTGATGGCTTTAATGATTTCTAAATGGCCATCTTCGACTTCTCCCTTACCGATACTCTCGAGACGTTTGGTTTTTACTGGCACTGGTGGCGTGCGGGGAGCGTTATAACTGGCAAAAAACTCAACTTCGTCATTGAATTCATCTATACGATAAATATGAATGTTTTTTATTGCCTCTACAGCCTGAAAGGCTTGTAGGCGCTGCTCTTCGGTTTTGCTGTCGTCAAAAAGAACCGTCACTTGAGCGTTAAAAGCGGTGAGCTCAGCAAAGGTTTCTACGCGCTCTTCCAGCTGTTCTCGCTGCTCTTGAATGTCAATGTAAGTAGAAATAGTAATAGACAAAATGAGCGACAATGACGCAACAGACATGACCGCGTAGATCAATGCCTTTCTTATACTAGTTGTTGAGCCTTGAATACTCATGAGTGTGCGCGGTTCACTAATAGCTGTGTTACAACATTAAACTAGTTTAGCAAATCATTGAATAGTCGAATGTTAAAATCAGAAAAATGCAGAAATAAAAGCACTTTTGTCAGCATAGATAAGGACACCTTGGCGGCCTATGAAAATCCTTACTTCTGGTTTGCTCAAAAACCTAGCTATATCGCGTCTGGGTTTATTATAACCGCTTGGAACCCACAGGGGCTGCGCCTTGGGCAAAGACAAAATCGCTTACATACGCAGCGCTTGGCTAAACGGCTCGCAGGCTTTGATGCGCTCTGGGGCTTTGGTGGTAACCAAGAGATGAGCTATCGCGAGCGCAGCGCCTTAGTGCGAGCACCTCGCAGTTATGGCAAGAAGCTAATGAAGGAATTTAGTCAAAATGCTATCTACCTAATAAAAGGTGGGCGACTATATTTGTATTTCTATAATGCTCAAGAAACATCGGTCAACGGGGATTGGCAGCGCCGTGTAAGCCATCTAAGACAACTGCCACGGCGTAATTATGCTATTGGTTTTGATACACCGCAAAACGCTTCGTTTTAGCAATTGTTTGGTGAGTGTTAAATTGCTGCTGTAGTTGCTCTGGGTAGGCTAAGAAGCTATTAGCGACTAGAGTAAGCGCACCGCCTTTATTCAGGTGTGCTTTCGCGCTGGCAAAAAAGCGAGCGGTGATATCATAATCGGTCTTTAGCCCGGTATGAAAGGGCGGGTTACTGACGATGATGTCAAAGCGTTCGTTGATGTTGGTTAGGCCATCGCTGAGCACAATATTGCCGTGCAGGTCATTGGCGCGCAGGGTTTGCTCACTGGCATATGCGGCTAAGGCGTTTACATCCAAGGCACTGCCTTTAATGTGGGCAAAGCGCTTCAAGCAAAAGCTGATAATAACTCCGGCGCCGCAACCAAAATCAAGTAAGGATTGGGTGTTAGTTAAATCAGGTAAGTTATCCAGTAACAACGCCGTACCATCATCCAGTTGACCATGGTTGAATACACCCGGTAGGCTGACTATATCACAGCTCACTTGTTCACCAGCTATGCTGCGAGTAAGACAAAAGCGCTTTTCGTAGCGGCTGATATCGAACTCGGGCAGCGGGGTGATATCGCTGTATTGGTATAATTGACAATGTTTGGCAGAGTCAACCTTATGGCCATGAGCGAGGCCTTTAAGCTGTTTATCAATGGATTTTACGCCGCCTTTTTTCTCTCCCACCACCAGTAACTGCGCATCATCATTAATACAAGCACGAATATTATCTAAGGTCATTAAAGCTTCGGCTTTGGCCTTAGGATAATAGTAAATTACCAAGTCGAAGCGGTGTTTAGGAAGCTCATGAGACACCAGAGTGTGGGCCTGATGTTGCTGGGCTTGGCGTTGTGCAAAGTCGCCATTCGCTTGGTTATATGAGAATAAATGAATATCAGCTGTTGGGTTCAGCTCACGCAGTTCGCTTGCAAACCCATCACAGTTAAAATTGACCACTAAAATGGTTTGCGCGACTAATAGCTCAGGGCTTCGTAGTAGTATCTGCGACGGGTTGCTCAGTACCATATTATTTCACGCGCTCAAACATTAAATCCCAAACACCATGGCCAAGGCGATGGCCACGTTGCTCAAACTTAGTGAGTGGGCGAAAATCTGGGCGTGGTACATAGTCATTCGTGCTTGATTGGTTGCTGAAATGGCTATTGCCTTGCATGACTTCGAGCATGTGCTCAGCATAGTTTTGCCAATCTGTTGCCATATGAAAGACCCCGCCAATTTTTAGTTTGCTGCGTAGGTTTTCGACAAATTCAGGTTGCACAATGCGACGTTTGTGGTGACGTTTTTTATGCCATGGATCGGGGAAGAACAATTGCACTTTAGCTAGGCTTTCATCGCTGATACAGTCCGCTAACACTTCCACCGCATCGTGTTCAAAAACGCGCAAATTGGTAACGCCTTCGGCATCAGCGTCCATCAGGCAAGCACCTACTCCAGGGCGGTGAACTTCGATGCCGATAAAGTTTTGCTCTGGTGCGTTTTTAGCCATTTCTACAAGCGATTTACCCATACCAAAACCGATCTCAAGAACAACATCGTTGTCATTGCCAAACACTTGGCTGAAATCAAGCAAGCCATTTTGATGCTCAAGCCCCATTGTCGGCCAGCATTTCTCTAGTGCCGCTGCTTGACCTTTGGTCAGTCGGCCTTCGCGTTTTACGAAGCTGCGTACTTTACGGATATACTTTCCTTCGCGCTGTGCTTGCTCCAATGCTTGTTGCGTAGATTCACTCATGGTCTTGGCTGTCTCTGTAAAAATGGGTGCGTATTATCCCCAGTTGTAAGAGGAAGTACAAGTAAAGGGTATTGATATTTACCTGCACAATTATAGACTGAGCGCAAATATGTACAGGGGCGTTATAAAAGTAGTGGAAATAAGTAAAAGCACGCGTGATTGGTTTGCCACTCAAGTACTCGATTGGTACGACAAACATGGTCGCAAGACGCTGCCTTGGCAGCTAGAAAAAACACCCTATAAAGTTTGGGTATCAGAGATTATGCTGCAGCAAACGCAAGTTGCTACGGTGATCCCTTACTTTAACCGCTTTATGGCGCGTTTTGAGACTATTGAGGTGTTGGCTGAAGCGCCGCAAGATGAGGTTCTCCATTATTGGACAGGTTTAGGGTATTACGCTCGAGCACGTAATCTACATAAAACCGCACAGTTGATCTGTGAGCAGTATCAGGGTCAGTTTCCGCATACCTTGGAAGAAGTAATGGCCCTGCCCGGGATAGGGCGCTCTACTGCGGGGGCTATCTTAAGCCTATCGCGTGGCGAGCATCACCCGATTCTCGATGGCAATGTAAAGCGGGTATTAGCGCGGTTTTTTATGATTGAGGGCTGGTATGGTGTCAAAAAAGTGGAAAACCAACTTTGGCATCTAAGCGAACAATTAACACCAAAGCACGGTGTCACTCAGTTTAATCAGGCGATGATGGACTTGGGAGCAAGCCTGTGCTCACGTAGTAAGTATGACTGTCAGCCCTGCCCACTCAATGATAAGTGCCAGGCGCGAATCAATGACAAAGTAAACGAGTTCCCACATTCAAAACCCAAAAAGCAAGTGCCGAAGAAGCATTGCGTAATGTTTATTCCCGTTTATGAAGGGCACACCTACATGGAAAAACGCCCCGATCAAGGCATTTGGGGAGGGCTACATTGTTTTATCGAGTTTGCGAGCCAGGATGGGGTTAAAGAGTTTATGGCAATCAATGGTATTAGCGGTAAAGAACATAGGTTAGAGCCATTTACTCATGTATTTTCACACTTTCAGTTAACTATAGAGCCTGTTGTTGTGCATTTGCACAAACCCATACAACAGCTTGCAGAGCGCGCAGTACTAACTTATTCACTAGCGCAGCAACCTGAGGTGGGGCTAGCAGCACCGACAAAGAAATTATTGAAACAGCTAAAGCAGCACCTTGCAGGTGCGAGTGTTTAAGCATTAGGTTACACTACAGAGCAATATGTATTAGATAATCGTAAATGAGGATAAACATGGCACGTACGGTATTTTGTCAGAAGCTGCAAAAAGAAGCTCCGGGACTTGCTTTTCAACTTTACCCTGGTGAAGTAGGCGAGAAGATCTTCAACAATATTTCTCAACAAGCATGGGATGAGTGGCAAAAGAAGCAGACCATGTTAATTAACGAAAAGCATCTAAATATGATGGATCCGGAGCATCGTACCTATTTAGAAGAGCAAATGGTTGGCTTTTTGTTTGAAGGTAAAGATGTAGAAATTGAAGGTTACAGACCACCTGAAAAGTAGCAACTTAGCCGGGATTTTCGCCAATAAATCTCGGTTTGCATGAAAACTGTGCAAACGGTTTGTTTATTTTAAAAAATGGTTGACTTGATACCCTAAAAACCGTTTAATACGCCGCACGCCCAGATAGCTCAGTCGGTAGAGCAGAGGATTGAAAATCCTCGTGTCGGTGGTTCGATTCCGCCTCTGGGCACCATTATTAAAGGTGTTTTTGACAATTCAGAAGCACGTGCTTTTGCACACAGTTTTGTGTGCCTGCTTAGCTCAGTTGGTAGAGCAACTGACTTGTAATCAGTAGGTCGCCAGTTCGACTCCGGCAGCAGGCACCATTCATTTGCCCAGATAGCTCAGTCGGTAGAGCAGAGGATTGAAAATCCTCGTGTCGGTGGTTCGATTCCGCCTCTGGGCACCATTATTAAAGGTGGCGCTCAATGGGCGCCATTTTTATGAAAAAACTTTTGCCCAGATAGCTCAGTCGGTAGAGCAGAGGATTGAAAATCCTCGTGTCGGTGGTTCGATTCCGCCTCTGGGCACCACGATTTAAGAAACCCTGATCAGTAATGGTCAGGGTTTTTTATTGCCTGTAGCATAATGCAAGGCGTAATCTCACGCTTATTAGCTCGGGTGGTTCGATGGTAAAATACATCCATGTATTTCACCGCTTTGCGGGCAATTGCCATTGCCCAAAATTGCTCCAGACAATTTTGTCCGCATCTAAGCACCACCATCTTTTCAAACGTTGTAGGTAATTTCATTTTTATTCTTTATGAATTAAATGCTTGGGCGGAGTGACTGTTTTAACGCTTTTTGCGTAAAAACAAAATCTCACCAGCCGAGATTATCGCCATGCCGATAACAGAGATCCAAATAACTAATGGGTCGCTGTTCCACTTTGTCCATATAAAGGCGGCTAATACTACAATATCCAGCGTTATAGCACAGGCAAGTATATAAATATTGGCATTTACTTTTTCTCTAAGGTGTCGCAATACACCCCAATGGATCGCAATGTCCATAACGATATAAAAAATAGCGCCAATCGAAGCGATTCGACTCAAATCGAAAAAAGCAGCTAAGATCATAGCCATAACAATGGTGTAAACCAGTGTATGTTTCTGAATTGAACCAGGCATGCCAAAATGGCTGTGTGGCACAAGTTTCATATTGGTCAACATTGCCAACATTCTTGAGACGGCAAACGCGCTGGCGATCACGCCGGAAACTGTGGCTACAATCGCAAATCCAACCGTAATCCAAAGCCCTGTCTCGCCATAGATTGGTCTTGCGGCTTCAGCAAGTGCGTAGTCTTTTGCTTTCACAATCTCATCTATGGAAAGGCTCGAGCCAACGGCCAGGGTGACTAATAGGTATATTAAGGCGCAGATAATCAACGAAATAATAATGGCACGTCCAACATTCTTCTTTGGCTCAATGATTTCACCACCACTATTAGTTATAGTTGTAAACCCTTTGTACGCGAGTATGCTCAAAGCAATCCCTGCTAGAATACCGCCGCCCGAAGCTTCTTTTGGAATAGCAGATATCGATTCAAATTGAATGCCAGATGCCCATAAACCACCAGCCGCTAAAACAACCAGCCCTAAAGCCTTCACAAAGGCCATAAAAAACGAGAACGTTTGAATAAACTGATTACTCAGAATATTGATAAAAAATGCGAAGAGCAGCAAGCCAACCGCCAGCGACGGGACAAGCCACTGCGCTTCAAAAGAAATTAATTGGCTTGTATAGGACGCAAATGTACGAGCAACTAAGCTTTCATTAATGACCATAGAAAAGTACATTAACAGTGCAAATATCGCTGTCACACTTCCCTTTCCATAAGCTTTACTGAGGAACATCGCAATGCCTCCCGCTGATGGGTAAGCTTTGGCTAATTTTACATATGAATAGGCGCTGAACCCGGCGATAACACCGCCGCACACAAATGCCAGTACAAACCATTCTTTTGCCAGCTGAGCAACTTGTCCTGTCAGTGCAAAAATACCAGCGCCAATCATGACACCAGTCCCTAAAGACACCGCCCCCCAAAGACTCAAGCTTCCTTTCTGATAATCTTGATGTCCGTGTTTATGTTCCGCCATAATCAGCTCCTGTGGTTGACGTTAGTTGGACCAGTGAATCCGGATAATTTTCCAGCCAGACTCCGGTGTATGTGAAACGGTTACAGTTTCATTCATCGTTAAATCAATCTCCTGCCCGTTGTACGCCCCGGAAATGCTATATCGAGACGTGATCACAGCAAGGCTATCCACTTCATATCTTGTTCTTTCAATCAGTTTTGAAGGAACCTCCTGGCTAAATTTGATATCTGACTTTAGATGATGGGCACTATATTCAGCCAGGGACCGTTCAACGCCACCACCTTCAAAGATAAGCACATCATCGGAAAGCACGTCTTTAAAAACCTCCATGTCACCTTCAGTCAAAGCAGTTCGAAATGCGTCAAGCACAGCGGTCGGCTCAGGTAGTTTTTCGGCGCTACTGGGCGCTGAAACAAACATTACCGAAATCATAAAAACACTCACAAGTAATTTCATTCTTCTTATTCCTTACATTAACCAGGAGAAAACGCGCTGCTTAGCGCAGAGGCCAGGATAAAAATAGTGACAGCCAATACCATTTCTACCGTTATCGACTGTTTAAGTCGCTTCGCAGCCGACTCATTATTTAACTGGGGTACCAACTTTAACTTATGCAGTGCAGCGACAAGAAAAATCAACGCCACAAACACAAGCTTCGCCAGCAATACTGTGTCGTATGAAGTTAATGGCAGCTCTGGTAACCATTGTCCGGTTGCGCTTCGATACATAACTACACCAGCAATCAAGAGTATTAAAACCGCTGCAGACATGTGCCCGCCAAAACGCTCCATAATCAATTTCGCTTTATCAAGCGATACGGAGGTTGCCAGCTTACGCAGTGAATTCAGACTGCCAAACCAGACCCAGGCGACTAACAGATGTGTTAAAAGCGCTAACTTTCCCCACCAGAGCGCGTCACTACCGTGGCCGATACTTAAAAAACTCCATCCCATGAGTCCAACCGCCACAACATAAAGTATCCACTGTATGCTTGTTACTTTAACAACAGAGTAAATAATCCAGACAACAGCAACGGTTACCTGAAGTTGGATGAACAACCCAACAGGGCCAGCCCATATAAATTGCATATAGGTCGAGTCAACCATTCCGGCAAAGCCTTCAGCAGTGAAACTACCAACTTTCAGAAAGAAGTAGAGAAGGCTCGCCAGTAGTAGAAGCAACGCAACAACGCTATTCTTTTGTTCAGACAGCTTTTTTAAACCAGACAAATAGGCGATATAAGGAGAGGCCGTTATCACCGAATTAAGCCAGAATATAAAGGCCAGCGTTAAAACGCTGGCCACACTCCATAGGGTCATCACTTCACCTCAAAGCTAAAATCACCCGATATTTTATGACTGTCCCCACCCATGGCCGTCCAATAAACTGTGTAACCACGCGGCGCTAGTTTGTTTTTAACCGCTATTTCGTATGCTACTTTGGGTGTCATGTTCATCGAAAAGTCCAACGGGTGCATTTTGCCATCATCTGAATGCAGCATAACTTTAGCCAGGCGAACATCACCGGAGAAACTCATCGTAATTTCTGTGGGTGGCTGCGATAAAGTGGCACCGTCTTTCGGGCTACTGGATGTCAAATCGGCGTGAGCGCTAGCCCATGCACTAAAAAATAACGCGGTACCGAAGGCTAATTTAAGTATGTTTTTCACGTTGTTTCCTCTTTGTTTATTATCAATTAAAACCAAACTCTGGCCCCAAGGACCACGCCTGTTTCTGTGGTGTCTTCACCCATTCGTTTCATTTCATCTGCCGTATTCCCTAACGCACCGTTCCAATAAACACCGATGTAAGGTGCAAGTTCACGATTGATTTCGTGACGATAGCGCAACCCCACGCGCAAGTTGCTCAAGCCACTTTGACGTTCATATTTGTCTGAATCGGTTAGGTTGGCTGTTAGTTCAATACGAGGTTGCAAATACGATGTTTGTGTGAGTTGCCATTCGTATTCAGTTTCACTCACAAATTGAACATCACCTTCTTCATTCATCATCAGCGAGTTATCCATTTCAAACCAATAGGGCGCCAACCCCATAAAACTCACGACAGCATAATTTTCCATAGATGCATCCGACGATAATGTGCCTCGCGTACCGATACCGCCCTGAAACGACCAAAATGGAGACACCAAGTATCCATACAGCAGTTCTGCACTTTCCAAGTCAGTGGACTCACCGTCATCTTGAACATTTTCACCTTCACTTTTAAAGACAAACCGATGATAATCGCCGCCATACCAAGCCATCATGTCCCAGACAGCAAGGTTCTCCTCCTCGTTAGTTCGCGTTAACTCCAACCGATCGAACAGCACTTGCCCGGTGTGATATTCCTTGACGGGTTCTGGCCAGTCTTCTTCCGCATGTTCCGCAACAGCTAACACCGGCAAAAAGGCCACGCCCATTAGTAATGATTTACCGTACATAATCGTCCTCCTTATGCGACATTGACCACACGGAACATGCCCGCTTTCATGTGATACAACAGATGACAGTGGAACGCCCAGCTGCCCGGCGCGTCCGCCGTTATCAATAACGACACTTTTTCATTGGGTTTGAGGCTAATTGTGTGCTTACGGGGACGGGGATACTGTCCGTTTTCCAGCTCCATCCACATGCCGTGTAAGTGTATGGGGTGGTCCATCATCGTATCGTTTACCATCACCAACCTCAGTCGTTCTCCATGATGAAACTGAACTGGGCCATCCACCTCGGTAAACTTCTTCCCGTCGAAAGACCACATGTAACGCTCCATATTACCCGTTAAGTGCAGCTCTATCTGTCGTTCGGGCTCTCGCGTATCCGGCCATTCATGCGCGCCGATCAAGTCGGTATACAACAATACTTTGTGCTCAACATCTTCCAATCCAATCCCGGGTTCATGCAAACGGCTTACCGGGTTTGTAGCAATCATAGCCGCCCCGGCGCCATGTCCGGACTCACGGTGCTTGATTTTAATATTCTCGACGGGGAGTTCTCTTTTGTGTGTCATTTTATGAGTCATATGGCTGTTATTGCCGCCCATATGCTTCATATTCATGCTATTGCCTTTCATATCACCAGACATTGCCATCGCTCCCATGCCCATAGCCGCCATGCCGCGCTCAGGAGCTTGCCGTAGTTCAGGCACTTCAGCCTCAAGACCCAGTTCTGGCGTTAACGTGCCTCTGACATAACCACTTCGATCAAAGCTCTCAGCATAAATAGTGTACGGCTTGTTTTGCTTAGGCTGGACAATTACATCGTAGGTTTCCGCCACACCAATGCGGAACTCGTCAACTGGCACTGGTTTCACAGGCTGCCCGTCAGCGGCCACAACCGTCATCTCCAACCCAGGGATTCTCACGTCGAAGAAACTCATTGCCGAACCGTTAATGATACGAAGGCGTACTTTTTCACCAGGCTTAAACAATGCTGACCAGTTCATCTGCGAATCGCGGCCATTCATCAGGTAGGTGTAAGTGCTGCCCGTCACATCCGCAATATCACGAGGGCTCATTCGCATTTGCCCCCACATTTCTCGTTGCTTCCAAGTTTTCTCTAACCCTTGTTGCCGCACGTCCTCGAAGGTCTCAAATATCGTACGTTTTTGATAGTTATAGTACCCCTCCGCAACTTTCAAGTTACGAAACACGGTATCCGGGTCTTCAAATGTCCAATCACTTAGAATAATGGTATGTTCTCGATCAGCACCAATGTCTCCGTCTTTCGGTTCAATCACTAACGGCCCCAGGTGCCCCAATTGCTCCTGCAAACCGGAATGGCTGTGATACCAATAAGTTCCGTTTTGCTCGACATCGTAGCGGTACTTGAACGTTCGTCCTGGCTTTATCCCTTCGAAAGATACGCCAGGCACGCCATCCATATTCTCTGGCAATATAATGCCGTGCCAGTGAATCGATGTGTCTTCCAGCAACCGGTTAATCACATTTAACTTTGCTCTCTGTCCCTCTTTTAAACGGATCAAAGGACCCGGCATTTGGCCATTGATGGTTATCGGCGTTCCTACCTTATTTCCCACGAGCAGTGGAGATTTTGCAATGGTCAGATCAATTTCATCGTTTGTCAGGATCTGATCCTTAAAACTGCGTCCTTGAGGGACTGCCCAGGTCGGCGCTACTTTGGCGATTGCTAAAGCAGACGCTACAGTGAATGCTGATTTAACAAACTTTCGACGTCCTTTAGTAAAATCATTGTTCATAACTTTTTACCTCCTTCGAAAGCGCTTTCTGCCGCTCTAGGCTGACTATCTGCCGATAGGATGTGATCGAACCGTCACTTTTGATTTCGTAGACCGTATAAGGTTGAAATTGAGTGCCCATCTCCATACCGATAGACCCTAGCGGCATGCCTGGAACAGTTAAGCCAATGCCATTATCTGACTTTTTCCCAGCTAAATAATGAGCAACTAATGTAGGAGGAACGTGTCCCTCAAAGACATAGCCATTGTTAGAAATAGCGGTATGGCAGGATTGGACCTCGGCACTAATACCGGAGTCCCGTTTTCGTTGAGTCAGGTTATTCGGGTGTTGTACAGACACACTAAAGCCATCCGGTAAAGCTTTTAACCATTGCTCACAACAACCGCAGTTGGGATCTTTTAGAACGGTTAGCTGCTGCTCTTGTGAATCAGTTGCAGGCACAGACACCGAAAACAGCATCGCTAAAACAGTGCTATTGCGTTTGATAAACATAATTATTCACCAATTAATAAGTATTAATGGAACACGCCGAGCGTGTGCTAAATTTCTAGTAACTTATTAAGCGATAATTATTGGGGGGCGGAATAAATTAGACGCGTGTTTAGCACGAATTGAGGTGTCAATGGGCGAATCGACTTTAGTAGAGAAGTTAATTGCAGCGGCATTAACCGCAGAAGACTGTCCAACAAATAAAACAGAACTGCCGGAGCAATGTCGAATGGTCATATCAGCACAGCACGAGTTGTGCTCTTGCTCTCCATTCTCACAATCTCTTGCGTCCGCTTCTTGCATCGTGCTGTGCTGCACTTGCCCGTTATCATGGCACACGTGAGCGTCTGCCGTTTGCGCAAACGACATCAGCACTAGTAGCACTGCCATTAATAACGAAAGTAGAACTCGCACGAGCACCCTGTTTTTGCAATTTAATAACGCCAGCTTAACGTCATTTTAGAGCGTGTCAAGTAAGGGGTAGAGAGTGATGAGTCACGAAATTTTCTCCGGTATGGGCTTTCTATTGATGCTGATTGCAGGCGCTATTGTTTCCGCATGGCGCATCTACTAACGAGTTGAGCACTCTGGTACATTGAGTTATTGGTTGCCTTCCCTATTGCAAATATCATCCATATTTACTTTGTCTCTTTCGCCAAAGTGACAAATATAGTTTTCTATCTCTGGTTGGGAGCCCTAATGTATTTGATACTACACTTATACAAAATACGGTCCTCTATATAGCTATTTTCTACTCATTTACGCGAGCTAAAAATATTTGTAAAGAGGTTTCTAGTTTTTCATCAATTATAAAATAATAAGCTGTCGGGCATAGGCGGTGCCGCATCTAAGCACCGCGATTTAAGAAACCCTGATCAGTAATGGTCGGGGTTTTTTATTGCTTGGAGCATAATGCAAGGCGTAATCTCACGCTTATACAGTCTATGTATCTTACTCGTGTTGAGGACTTTGACGTCCAACAGTTAATAGCTCTTCTTTAAGTGACTCATCGGTTATTGCACGAGAGACAGCGACGGTAGCGATCATCATAAGCGCTTGATGAATAGCGGCTGTGCGCGTCAGACCAGTATTTTCGAGTTTAGTGAGGATATTATTCAGCACTGCAGTGTAAGTTGCCCTGACTTGCTCATCTCGGTGGCTGATATCACTCACTAAAAACGCTAATGGGCACCCAGCATGTTCAGCATTGACGTGTTCATCTGCTAAGTAAAACTGGCGAATGTCTTCAGCGTCATAGCTATCATTGACTTGGTTAGCCCTTAACTTTGCGGCATGAATGAGGGCTTTGCTATACAACTCTGATTTCGATTTAAAGTGACTGTAAAAAGCTCCACGGGTGAGTTGAGCTGCACCCATAACATCGTCAATGGCCACTTTATCGTATCCATGCTGGCTAAAGAGATTAGCCGCACTAGTAAGGATTCTATTTTTAGAATTTTTCTTGTGCTCAGGGTGCCAAGCCATGATATTCCCTATATTTAAAATATGTTCTTGAACATATTGTCGCTTTTTTTATGCTCAAGCAACAGTGTCAAGAATAGGAATACGAACAGTGAATAAAGTACATATTATTGGCTTACCCTTTAGTACTTATACCCGCAGTGTCCAGCTTTTTTGTGAGCTAATAGGGGTCAATTACACGCTAGCGATGTCGCATGCTGACAAAGCTATAGAGATGCACGATAAGCATCACCGCAAACTACACCCGATGGCAAAAATTCCTATTTTAATAGACGGTGATACGCATCTTTGTGAGACAACAGCGATTTTACATTACCTAAACGACAGTTATGCCAGTGGGGAGTTCTTGAAGTTCGACCCTATTGGCAGAGCCCATCAGTTAGAACGTATGAGCTTATTAAGTCATTATGTTAACAACGCCTTGATTCGAGATTATGCCTTAGAGTTAGCCTTACCGAAGGGGAGGGGCGGGGAAGTTCGTGTGCAGTGGATGATGGAAAATAAAAGTGCAGCACTTGATGCAGTAAAAATTGTAGAGACCTGGTTAGCTGAAAATCAATTCCTAGCAGGTTCAACTTGGTCTTTGGTTGATATGATGGCATTGCCGTCTCTTTATTATGTAAGCTTACTTCCTCGAGAGCTTGCTTTGCTAACACCGCATTCGCCACTACATCAGTACCTAAATAACGTAAGAAAGCATTCAGGAGCCAAGAAGGTGTTGCAACCGGCCAGTATCAATGCCTCAGATAGTCAAAGCGCTAAGCTGGCAAGCCAAGGGTAATAGATAGGCACGATGATAGGCGAGAGCAATGCACTTAACGCCATGGCTGCTGAGGCGTAGGCCGCGCTGGTTTCATTATCGGCAATAGCGGTGGCGGTGCCAATGGCATGGCAAGCACCGCCGAGGGCCACGCCCTGAGCCCCCTTATGATTGATGCCAGTCAGCTTAAGGGTGTTGAAGCCAACAATAGCACCAACAATACCAATGAGAATGACCATGGATGCGGCAATGCTGCCAAGTCCGCCTAACTGCTCGGTGACAAGTAAGGTGATAGGGGTAGTGACTGCAAGGCTAGCAAGGGAGGCCTGCAATTGTTCGGGTACCCCAAGCAAAGAGGTGATCACAACGGCGGTGGTGGTGGCCGTGATTATTCCGGCAGCCACAGCGATAAACATCAATAAAAGCTGTCGCCTCAACTGGTGGATTTGCTTATAAAGTGGCACTGCTAAAGCAACGACGGCCAATTCCAAAAGGTAATCGAAAATTTGTGTGTGAGCGCGATACTCGTTGATGTCGATGTGCCAGGCCGACAAGATAAATGCCGAGGCGGCAATAGTGAGCAAGACGGGGTTACATAGTGGCGAGCGTACCTTGGTGTGCAGGGCTCGAAACGCTAAAAATAAGGCCACTGTCATAGGGATAGCCAAATACATCATTGCTCTTTACCCAAACGTTGCATTATCGTCCCGATGATAAACAGTCCAATCAGCGGGACGATTACTAAGCACAACAACAGTGGCAACCAATAGCGGGCGACCAATTCGACATGCTCTATAATGGCAGCGGCTGCGGGCACAAAAAACAGCGGCATATAATTAAGTAAAGGATGAGCACTGCTAGTAAGCCAGTGCAGTTTAACAATGCCTAATTGCAAAGCTAAGAATAGCGCTAACATGGCACTGAGTGGTGCTGGGAAGCTCACTGAGAAGTAGTCGCTGAGGGCATGGGCTGAGAATAGAAAAGCGCTAATTATAGCAGCACTCAACATGAATCTAGCGCTGTGTTTAATGATCTTTTTACCAGCGCCGACGCGGTTGGTACTCATCGAAGGAATCATCCTTGCGCGAAGCATTTTTAATAGCAATACGGGTATTTTTACATATCAGCAGTTTAATTTGCGAGAAAGTTTCCTTAGCCAATAGTCTACGATGGGGCTGTCGGTAAGCGCTCTGCGTTAACCGTTTGATTGCACTGATGGCATCCGGTGAACGCGCGCTAAAGGTGTCGATGATGTGTGCAGCTCGTTGCTGCAAATTGTTATCAACATAAGATACCAAGCCTAAATTGAGGGCCTGTTGCGCGGTAACAGGCTCTGCAGACATGGCAAGCTGTAAGTAGTTGTCGGCACTGAGGACTCCTGGAAGCACTAAGCTTGCCCCCATATCGGGGCATAACCCCCAGCGTGACTCCATGATTGCTAAGCTAGCATCCTCACTGGCGATGCGAATATCAGCACCTAAGGCTATTTGCATCCCGCCACCCCAACATCGCCCTTGTAGTAGAGCAATTACGGGAATACTTAACGACTGCCACCCCAGCACCACACGTTGAGCGAGGTTTTGGTTACCTGGCAGCGGTTTAAACAGCAATTTGCAGATATCGGTGGGTTTGCTGATCACACTTTTAACGTCTAGCCCAGTGCAAAAATCCGGCCCTTGTGCTTGAAGTATCACCGCTCGCAAATCACGCTGCTTCTTGATTTGTTTAATCACCCCATCAAGTTGTTTGAACATCTCAAAGTTCAGTGCATTACGTTTACTTTCATTAGCCAAGGTTACATAGGCGACTTGCTTAGCAGTGGTTAGTGTTATCATTATTATCTCCTCTGACCAGTATCAATTTACCTCAACATCTGATTGATGTCATGTTCCCGTTATTAGCACTTGATATACTCTGCTTGCGCAATGCACTGTACTCATTTTTAAATATCGGTATAACTTAAATACAGTGAGTTACAAAATAGTCTATATTTCTCAGGGAACTAGATTTATTTTATGTCAGTCTATTGAGCGCCTATCTGGCCATTGAAAACAACATTGCTAGCGACATAACGATTCTAAGGAGACACGCGATGCATTTATCCCCTTCGGGCCCAAAGTATTTCTATCATTCAGTTTTAGCTGGGCTCTGTTCGTTAGCCTTGGTGGGCTGCTCTGAACCGCAACAACAAAACCAGAGCATGCCAGCGCCGGCGGTGTCTGTTTATGAAGTGGCGATGCAAGAGGTTGGTAATTATCGCGAGTTTGTCGCTCGCACCGAAGCCTTTCAGGAGGCAGATATTCGTGCTCGAGTTGAGGGTGAACTCATTGAGCGGACTTTCCGTGAGGGCGCATATGTAGAAAAAGGCCAAAGGTTATTTAAAATTGATGCATCGGAATACACCGCCAGTGTGAGTGAAATTGAAGCGTCCTTAAAAAGTAATCGTGCAGCGGCCTCTCGAGCTGAGCGAGATCTTAAGCGAGGGCGTGAAATTGCCAAAGATGGGTTTATTTCTGAGGCAGACTTAGACAAATTGCAAACGAACTTAGATCAAGCCCAAGCCGCTGTTAAGTCCAGTGAAGCGGCGTTAGAAAAGGCCAAGCTGAACCTCAGTTACACCACTATCGACGCGCCATTTAGTGGCCGCATAGGTAAAGTGAGCTTTGATGTGGGCAATATCGTTAACCCACAATCCGGTGCCTTGGCACAACTAACAGATATCGACCCCATTTATGTTAGTTTTCAAGTAGAGGAATCCGATTACATCAGTTACCAACAGTCGCATCAGCAAACTAATAATAGCCCTGAAGATGTCCCTTTAGACTTAAGCCTGCGCTTACCCAATGATACTGACTTTGAACAGCCGGGTACGCTGGATTTTGCCGACACTAAAATTGACCGTAGCACGGGGACGGTTGAGTTACGTGCCAAATTTGATAACCCCAATGGCATTGTAATGCCGGGCTTGTTTGTGACCTTAGTGGTTGAGAGTCAAGATAAGCAGTCGCAAGCCTTGGTGCCGCAAGCAGCAGTGCAGGAAAATCAACAAGGCAAATTTGTCTTGGTTGTCAAAGATGACAATACAGTGGCGCAGCGTTTGGTGGAGTTGGGTCGACGCATCGATGCGATGTGGGTGGTTAAATCAGGTATTGAGCAAGGCGAGCGGGTTATTGTCGAAGGCCTACAAAAAGTGCGCTCAGGGGTGGAAGTAAATCCTGTTGTTAAACAAGTCGACGCCAAAACCGGCACCATCAGTGACCAACAATAAGCGAGTCGAGGATGATCAGTAAAACTTTTATATCCAGGCCCAAACTGGCGCTGGTGATCTCCATTGTTATTACATTGGCTGGGCTTATCTCTTTGACCCAGCTGCCCGTCAATATGTATCCGCAAATCACGCCGCCGCAGGTATCGGTGACTGCGATTTACCCCGGGGCCAGCGCACAAACCATTGAAGAGACAGTTATTCGTCCCATTGAAGAGCAAATTAATGGCGTCGAAGACATGATGTACATCGAGTCCACATCCAGTAACAATGGCTCGGCAACCATCACCGTTTATTTTAATGTCGGTACGGACACCGATATGGCCCAAGTGAATGTGCAAAACAGGGTGGCGTTGGCAGAACCTAGTTTGCCTCAGGAAGTACGCCGTCAGGGGGTAACGGTTAAGAAAAAATCTAGCAACATGTTGATGGGCATAAGTTTGTACTCAGAAGACCCCAACATGGATGCTATGTTCTTAAGTAACTATGCCACTAATTATCTTACTGAGCCACTCGGGCGTATCCCTGGGGTTGCCTCTGCCGAGGTGATGGGTGAGAAAACCTATTCCATGCGTATTTGGTTACGGCCAGACAAAATGGCCTCACTAGGAGTAACGGTTGCGGAAGTGAAGGCTGCACTGGAGGAGCAAAACACCCTGGTCGCCGCTGGTAAGCTGGGCGCTGCTCCGGCGCTCCCCAACCAACAATTCGAATATGCGATTCAAGCTCAGGGGCGGCTTGTCTCTGCCGATGAGTTCGGTCAAACCATTGTGCGTGCTAATTTGGACGGTAATTTTGTGCGTCTTAAAGACATCGCGCGCATAGAGCGGGGCTCAAAAAGCTATTCAGGTAGTGCTACATTCAATCAAAAAGACACCGGTTTTATTGTTATTTATCAGCTCACCGACGCCAATGCCACGGCGGTTGCTGAGCAAGTTAAAAAACGTATGGCGGAACTGTCTAAGCAGTTTCCTGATGGCCTTGAATACAAAGTGCCTTATGACACCACTGAGTTTATTAATCGCTCCATTGATGAGGTGGTTGTAACTCTTTATCAAGCGGTGGCATTGGTCATCTTGGTGGTATTTCTATTTTTGCAAAATTGGCGTGCCACCTTGGTACCAACCGTGGCGATCCCAGTATCGCTCATTGGTACTTTTGCGGCGATGATGGCGATGGGCTACTCCATTAACCTGATCACGTTATTTGGTTTAGTACTGGCGATCGGCATTGTCGTGGATGATGCCATCATCGTGATAGAAAACGTTGAGCGCATACTCAGAGAGGACAAGCTGCCCATTAAGGAAGCAGTGACCAAAGCCATGGAGCAGGTGAGCGGGCCTATTGTGGCTACAACGTTGGTGCTGTTAGCGGTGTTTGTACCCGTAGGCTTTATGCCAGGGATCACCGGAGAGTTATACAAGCAATTTTCTGTCACCATTAGCTTTGCTGTACTGATTTCATCAATCAATGCCCTGACACTGAGCCCGGCGCTCTGTAGTTTGTTGTTGTCAGCTGAAAAAATGAAGCCAATAAAATGGTTACGACCTTTTGAAAACGCCATAACCCGCTCCACGAAGAGTTACACCGGTGTGGTTGGGTTTATGCTCAAACGAGCAGGGCGTATAGGTATTGTTGTGGTGGCGCTATTTGTTGCCACCGGTTGGTTTGCTACTAATGTACCTACCGGGTTTGTGCCCCCAGAAGACCAAGGCTTTGTCTTTGTTGATGTGCAATTGCCAGATGCCGCCGCGATTAATCGTACCGATGCTGTGGTAAAGAAAATCAGTGATGTGATCATGCAAGACCCAGCCACCGAAGATTTTATTGGCGTCTCTGGGTTCTCTTTACTTGGCGGTGCTGGCTCAAACAACGCGTTGGGCATTATGGTACTCAAAGACTGGGAGCAACGAACAGCTCCAGATATGGGCTTAAAGCAGATTATTACCCGTATCCAAGGGCAGTTATGGGCTATGCCAGATGCCCAGATTATGGTGTTTAATGCACCGCCTATCCCAGGGTTGGGGAATAGCTCGGGGTTTGAATATCGATTATTAGACTCCGAAGGTAGAGACCCAGCCGAGCTAGCGCAAGTTATGAATGGTTTGATATACGATGCCAACCAACGCCCTGAACTGCAAAATGTATTTAGTACATTCCGCGCCAATGTGCCGCAATACTTTTTAGAGGTCGATCGCAATAAAGCGAAAGCACAAGGGATCACCTTGAGCAATATCTTCTTAACCTTGCAAGCGCAGTTAGGCTCGCTCTACGTGAACGACTTTAATCAGTTTAGCCGCACTTATCAGGTCACTATTCAAGCAGAGGCGCAGTTCCGTGCTGAACCTGCTGATTTGCAGCATTACTATGTACGCAATAGTGAGGGGGATATGGTTCCTTTGACGACCATAGCCACGCTGAAGCCTATTCTTGGCCCTACCAGTATGAACCACTTCAATTTATATAGAAGTACCAGTATTACCGGCAGTGCTGCACCTGGTTATTCCAGTGGGGATGCCATTGCGGTCATGAAGGAGCTCTCCGCACAGCTGCCCAATGGCTATATTTTTGATTGGGCAGGGCAAACACGACAAGAAATTTTAGCGGGCGACCTCGCGCCGGTACTCTTCTCACTGGCGGTACTCTTTGTGTTCTTGTTCTTGGTCGCGCAATACGAGAGTTGGACGATTCCGTTTGCGGTCATAGCCGCTGTACCCTTGGCTATTTTTGGGGCCATGGCTACCTTGTTTACGGTGGGAATGACGAACAATATCTACGCCCAAGTCGGTTTTGTACTGCTAATAGGCATGTCGACTAAGACAGCTATCTTGATTGTTGAGTTTGCTATGGAGCAACGCAAGGCGGGACAGAGTATCTTTGATGCGGCGCAGATAGCCGCATCGCAGCGCTTCAGAGCGGTCTTAATGACGGCCTTGTCGTTCGTCCTAGGTGTGCTACCGCTTGTGTTGGCCAGTGGCGCTGGGGCGGCAAGTCGAGTGTCTTTAGGTGTCACAGTGATGTCAGGCATGATTGCCGCAACTGTGTTTGGTACCTTGTTTGTACCCCTTTTTTATACCTATATTCAGCATATGCGCGAGGGTGTAAAGAGGCGACTCGGTATTAATAGCTAAAGTATAGAGCAGTGCACTAAGAGCCGGGAATTTCCCGGCTTTTTATTGGTCGCGAGACAATGCACATTCTTATCAAGTTTTGTTATTATCGCCAGAAATAAGCATCAACGGGATCAGCACCATGTCAGGGCCGCGCCTATTCACCGAACAAGAAATAACTCATCATGCCTATGAAGTATTCTTGGAGCTTGCACCTGAGCACTTGTCGGAGCAGGATATCAACGATTTTAACGAGCATCGTGAGGCTCTGGGGTTTATAGAGGAAAGTGCGCCGAGTGAGCAATGGCAAGGGATTGTGGCGATGGAAATCGAGCCGGAGTTTTACAGCGAGGTGAGCATCGGGCTCGAGTTGGAGAATGAAGACTTGGTATTCGCTCGGGTATTGATCAGCCGTGATAAAGATGCGCCATTTTGTCACGTTATTTGGAAAGAGTAAGCACTAACTATGCGTTTTATCGCTCTATTAATTGCTTGTTGGAGTGTAAGTTGTTGGGCCGTTGACCCATTTGAAGACTTTCATGAATACGGACAGTTGACGGATGCAGAAATCCACGAAATTCACCAAGGTGAAATGTTCTACGGCGATGCTGAGTTTGGCTTTATCGTGACTCGAGGTAACACCGATTCAACGAGCTTTAAGCTACGTAGCAATATTTACCAAGATTTCACCCATTGGCGCAATCAGTTCAAATTTGACTCTTTATACCGCCGTGATGTTGATGCCGAAACCGGCGAAGAAACTATTTCGGCGCAACGATTTTTTGGCTCTGCACAAACTAACTACAAAGTAGGCGAAAAAAACGCCTCGTTGTTCTTTTACGCCGATTACGAGGAAGATGAATTCAGCGGCTTGGAGTATAAGGCCACAGTGGCAACCGGCTATGGTAATCGTCTCTACAAAGGGGTGAAAAACACCGTCGACTTTGACATCGGGCCAGGTCTATATCGCTCTGAGGGCAAACCCGCTGAAGAAGGTGAGGAGCCAACTGAAAGTGAAACGGGTTATTTACTGCGCTTGGCTTTACAGTGGGAGCGCACCGTCTCTAAACGTACTCGTTTTAATCAGTTTATCAGTGCTGAGCAGTCACTCTCAGGGCTGAATTCGCGGCTAAAATCAGAAACTTCTTTGATCAGCCAAATTATGGGACAGTTATCACTTAAATTTGCTTATTTATATCGTTATAACTCCAAACCGGAAGAAGATAAGCGCAAGTTTGACTCAGAATTAAGCGCCACTTTCGTCTATAGTTTCAATTAATGTTAGCGCTGCGCTGACACAAAAAGGAATAGTATGTATCAACATAAGCAAACTGCTTGGGCCATTCTCATTATTTTATTGTGGGTGGGCGGCTTTTTGGGATTAGCCTTTTATCTTATGGAAGGGGATGGTCCGATGATGCTGTTTGCGGCCATTTTAGTGATACTGGCATTTTTATTTCATGGCTTAACAGTACGTGTAGATGAACAGGGCGTAGAATGGTTCTTTGGCCCTGGTATCGCTAAAAAGCGACTCGCATTTGATGAGATTAAATCGGTTGCTGTTGTGAGTAACTCGTTTCGTCACGGGGTGGGCATTCGCATTACTCATGATGGCTGGGTATACAATGCCAGTGGCTTTGCTGCTGTGGCCATCGAGCTGCATGACGGCACATTTTATCGCGTTGGCAGTAATGACGCTGATAATCTAGCTAAGCACATTAGTGCTCACTTACCGGCTCAGGAACAAAGCTAAAAAAAGGCGCTTAAGCGCCTTTTTTTAAAGAGTCACAGACAACTATTCGTGGTCGTGATCACATCCCCCTTCGCCATGAACATGGCCATGGGCTAATTCATCCGCGGTGGCATCGCGTACATCTACAATTTCTACGTCAAATTTTAGGTGAACACCTGCAAGTGGGTGGTTACCGTCAACGATCACATCTTCACCTTGAATATCAACGATAATAACTGTTTGCTCACCGTCATCAGTGGTGGCGCGGAACTGCATGCCTACTTCAATATCCATACCATCGAACATTGATTTAGGTACAGCTTGCATCAATTGCTCATGACGCTCACCATAGCCATCTTCCGGCGCGATTTCGACACTCAGGGTATCACCTGCTTGTTTACCAATTAGCGCATTCTCTAAGCCCGGGATCAAAAAGCCAGTGCCAACGATAAAGACTAATGGCTCACCATCAAAGGTATTGTCGATGGTGTTATCGGCTTTGTCGACTACGCTGTAGTGCATAGTTACGACTTTTTTCTCGGCTATATTCATAACGTTTCCCAATTATTCTTCAGTGAGTGAGTAAGGGAGTGGCTCAATACTGAACATCACCTCAGGTGCGTGTTTTGCACGAAGTTGACTGTCGAGTTCAAGATCGTTTGGCAACACTGCCAAGCCATAAAGTCTGCCTTCATCAACCGCTTGTGCTATCAAGGTGCCACCGCGACGCCAATTGTCACCGACCTGACGTTCTAAATCCACAGGCTGTACTTGACCCTCAGTGAGCGGTGGCGCTAGCTTGCTGTCTGCTTGCGCAGAGAGTACGAACATCGCGCGTTTGTTTTTACCTAGGTACTTCATGCGCGCGACAGTCTCTTGACCAGTGTAGCAGCCTTTACTAAAGCTGATGCCGCCAAGCGCATGTAAATTAACCATTTGCGGGACGTATTCATCAATTGCGGCAGCACATAAGCTGGGTTCTGCGGCCTTAATTTGCGCGCACAAAAAAGCCTCGCTTGAATGCGCAGGTGCTAAGGTGTCGGCATCGGCTACAACAAGGTAACGGTCATCGGCAAGAGTGAGCACCAACCCTTCAGGCAGGCTGGTCGCGGGATTATCAAGGTTGACTCCTAAGTGCGCACCTAGAGCTTGTTTGTCACCTAAAATGCCAGATACCTGTTGCGGCATAGAGGTGATTTCAACTTGGCTAAATACCGCATATTTCTTTAGCTCTCGCAGCGCTGCTTCGGCCTCATCGGCGCTACAAATTAATAAATAACCTTGCTGATAAGCTGCGATGCGAAAGCAGGCCCATAGCTTTCCTTTTGCGCTGCATTGCCCTGCCCACAGCCAAGTGTTTGGCTCAACAAGGTTGATATCTTGTGTGAGTTGTCCTTGCAGGTAAGATTTAGCATCAACACCACTAACGTAGATCGCAACATAATCTGTTGCGTAAACAGTAAATGCAGACATACACGACTCCTTAGGTACGCAAGCTAATGACAAGCGCAAGTGTATCGTAAGCGTCGCAGTGATGACACCCGATAGACGCAAAATAGCTGTGAGTAGCAACAGTTTTTGCTAAACTGCGGCGCAGTAAACCATAAAGAGGTAAACCATGGCGAAGTTAGACAGTAAAGCACGCTTACGTTGGGCGTGTCGTAGAGGCATGCTTGAGCTTGATGTGTTGTTTATGCCCTTTGTTGAAGAGGCGTACGACTCCCTTAATGATGATGACAAGGCGACTTTTCAACGTTTGTTGGCGGCCGATGATCCCGATTTATTTGCTTGGTTTATGGGTCATGAGCAATGCAAAGACGCAGAACTTGCGCGTATGGTTAAAATCATTCTAGATCGCGTACGTGTATAGAGGTGTATTTTCTGCCAATACGGCGAATCACCGGCCATTGTTGGGGCTAGTCGGGCTTATCTACATAATACTCGTGTTTAGTCAGCCGCAATGGCTATGGGCTTTGCTATGTGCAATTGTGCTCATGATCGCGAGTTGGCATGGCTGGCGGGTATATAAGCGTTGCTGGCCACGCTATGGCATTATTACTATTGATAATCAGCAAGTAGAATTACATGGCCAAGGCATTGAACTCAGTGGCAAGCTATTAAAGGGAACTAAGGTATTCAATGGCCTAGTATGGCTGCATTTGCAAAGTACCTACACCGGCGCCAAGCGGCACGTGTTTATAGCGGATAATGCGATGGCGCCCGAGCAGTTTCGTGACTTCGCTCGGGCTGTTAACGAAAACCTTAACGACCCAGTGTCGCAGGATTAAGCTCGGTGATATGGCTGTGTGGTAAACGTTCTGGGTAGTCCAAGGTGTAGTGTAGGCCTCGGCTTTCTTTGCGCGCTAAGGCACTGTGGATAATAAGCTCGGCAACTTGGACGAGGTTACGTAGCTCCAATAAGTTATTGCATACTCGGAAATTCGCATAATACTCATGGATCTCTTGTTGCAATAACTCTACTCGACGCAGTGCACGCTCAAGGCGTTTGGTCGAGCGCACAATGCCGACGTAATCCCACATAAATAGCCTGAGCTCATGCCAGTTATGGGTAATGACGACCTCTTCATCGGAGTTAGTGACCCGGCTTTCGTCCCAATCGGGCAGGGTGCTAGGCTCTGCGGGTAACCCCAATTTTGCGACGATGTCCTTGGCTGCAGCTTGGGCAAAGACAATACACTCCAACAACGAGTTGCTAGCCATGCGATTCGCTCCATGCAGACCCGTGTAGGCGACCTCGCCAATAGCATAAAGATTGTCCAAGTCGGTTTTGCCGTTAAAGTCGGTCATCACGCCGCCACAGGTGTAGTGCGCTGCAGGGACTACCGGAATGGGTTCTTTGGTGATATCGATTCCCACACTTAGGCACTTGGCGTAAATGGTGGGGAAGTGTTCGATGATAAATTCTTTATCACGATGGGAGATGTCTAAATAGACGCAATCAGCCCCTAAACGCTTCATTTCAAAATCAATGGCTCTGGCTACGACATCGCGAGGGGCTAGCTCGGCGCGCTCGTCAAACTCCGGCATAAAGCGTGTACCATCTGGGCGCAATAAATAAGCCCCCTCACCGCGCATTGCTTCGGTAATTAAAAAGTTCTGTAGTTTTGGATGATACAAGCTTGTGGGATGAAACTGGTTAAACTCCATGTTAGCCACTCGGCAGCCTGCTCGCCACGCCATGGCAATGCCATCGCCACTGGCAACATCAGGGTTCGAGGTATACAAATACACCTTACTGGCGCCGCCGGTGGCCAAAGCAACAAAGCGAGCACTGAGAATTTCTACTTGCTCTTTGGCGCGGTTATAAACATACACGCCATGACAATGTTTGCCGTCGCGCCCAAGTTTGGCGTCGGTAATAAGGTCGATGGCGTTGTAATTCTCTAACAAGGTAATATTGGGATGTGCTTGCACCCGCTCAATCAGCGTTGTTTGCACTGCTTTACCGGTGGCATCGGCGGCGTGCAGAATACGGCGATGGCTGTGTCCACCTTCACGAGTTAGATGGTAACGCTCATGACCTTTGTCATCGGTTTCCATATCAAAAGGGACACCTTGCTCTATTAGCCAGCGCATGCAAGCCTTCGCATTCGATGCTGTGTAGTGTACGGCCTCGCGATCGCACAGCCCAGCACCCGCTTCTAAGGTGTCTTCAACGTGCGACTCAATGCTGTCGTTTTGCTTGTCGAAAACGGCAGCAATACCGCCTTGGGCATATAAAGTCGACCCTTCGCGCAGTGCACCTTTACTAATAACCGTAACTTGGCAATGGTTGGCAAGTGACAAGGCCAGTGATAAACCAGCGGCACCGCTACCTATGACGGTAACGTCGCTGTGATGTTGTTTGTTTGGGTTCATGTTATAATGTGGCTTGAGGTTTTTATACCTACGTGGCTCTATATGTATCATATTTACGGGTGTCACACGACTTTAGTTGCTTGCCAATACAAAAATATTTGCTCAAGCGCGAACTTTTTCATTTTACTCAGGTCAGACACAGTGTATTTGGTAGCAAAGATGCAGCAAGAAAAGCACGACAACGCAGAGGAGTACCGGCTCGAATGAGCGAGCAGGATTTGGATTTAGCGCTGGTAAGAAAGGTTCAACAAGGAGATAAAAATGCTTATAACCTGTTGGTCACCAAATATCAGAATAAGGTTGCAGGATTGATTTCTCGTTACGTTGCCAATCAAGGTGATGTTGCAGATGTAGCTCAGGAGGCGTTTATTAAAGCCTACCGGGCCCTGCCTAACTTTCGGGGCGACAGTGCGTTTTATACTTGGTTATACCGTATTGCAGTGAACTGTGCGAAAAATTACTTAGTAGCACAGGGTCGTCGGCCGCCTGCGAACGATGTAGATGCAGATGAAGCAGAGTTTTACGAAGGTGCTGATTTGTTGCGCTCAAATTCAACGCCCGAGAATTTGCTTCTGAGTGACGAAGTCAGAGACGTTATTTTTGCAACCATAGATAAGCTACCAGAAGATTTAAAAACAGCCATCACTCTGCGGGAGCTAGAGGGGATGAGCTACGAGGAAATCGCTGCGGTGATGGATTGCCCTGTGGGTACGGTGCGTTCGCGTATATTTCGTGCCCGAGAAGCGATAGATAATAAGTTAACTCCGTTAATAGGTGAGTCTTAATATGACTAAAGCAAAGTGTAGTGAGCAGGATAAGGCGTTTGTCTCTGCTTTGGTTGACAACGAAGTGTCTTTGGACAATGTCCAAACTGAAGATATTGATTCGCAAACCTTAGCCCGCTACAGCCTGATTGGCGACGCGATGCGCTCAGAGACCGCGCCTTCAATTCAATTAGATATTGCCGCTTCGGTTGCTATGCAATTAGAAAATGAACCTGTCCATGCTGAATTCGGCCAACAACAAGCACAACAACAGCCAGCCGCATCACAGCAAAGCGCTCAGGTTATTTCTGGTGGATGGTGGCGTGGTATCGCCCAAACAGCGATTGCCGCAAGTGTTGCAGTGGTTGCTGTAGTGGGTGTGCAACAATATGGCACTTCTGGTTCAGAGCAAAGCGACTTGCCACCATTGCAATCGCAGCCCTTTTTAGGCTCCGCATCGCCGGTAAGTTATTCTTCGGAGCCGGCGCTTGATAACGCCGAGCGTGGTTTAAGAGATTTGCAGAAGCAGCGTATTGGTGCGCTTGTTATGGAGCACCAGCGACAAACCCGTGAAGCGGCGCGCATCGCTGCTAACGACGAGTCACAAAGTAAAAAGGATCAGTAACAAGTAATGAAGTACCTGTATGTTGCGCTTTTTAGTCTGTGGCTGACTCCTGCGGTGGCCATGTCCGAGATGACCGCTAAACAGTGGTTGGATAACATGGCTACGGCCGTTAAGCAGCGCAACTTTGTTGCTTCTTTCGTGGTCGTCAAAGACCGTGCCATGGAGCCTTATCGTTGGAGCCATGGTATTTATCAAGAGCAGGAGTTAGAGCTTCTTACGCTGTTAAATGGTGCCGGCTTGGAAATGGTGCGAGTTGATGATCAGGTCACCTATTACGAGCCGCAAAATCAGCCATATTCAATCGCTACTAACACCATCGCTGGACCTATTCCCGAAGTCTTATTTAGTGATATTGATAAGTTGCAAAGCAACTACCGCTTTGTGCTTGGAAATAAAGGACGTATCGCTGGGCGACCGGCACAGCAAATTCGCATCGAGGCGAAAGACCAAGATAAATACAATTACTGGTTATGGTTGGATACTGAGACCTCGTTATTGCTCAAATCCGCTTATGTGAATCACAGCGGTGAGTTACTAGAGCAGTTACAGTTAAGCCATATCAGTGTGACCGAGCAACCCGCTCCGGAGCTGGTGGAAATCAGTCAACGTGAATTTCCCACGCCGCTGCCGAAACTAGATGGGCAAAGCGGTGAAAGCAGCTGGAGTATCGGATGGCTGCCGCAAGGGTTTGAACTACTTAAAGCCGACCGCCATAAACTGAACATGAATAATGAGCTGGCCGATTACTACCTTTATTCTGACGGCTTAGTTGATGTCTCGGTGTTTGTGCAGCGGCCTCTAGCTAGTCAGCGTCCTAGCGGTGCACTGACCTCGGGAGCAACTACCGTGTATATTCATAATGCCGGAGCTTACGATGTTTCGGTGATAGGAAATATTCCGACGGCAACCGCGAAAAATATTGCCGAATCTGTCCAGCGCCCTCTGTAGATTATGATAGAGCAAACCCTAACGGTGGTATCAGTGAAAGGAGATATCGCCTTTTTAAAAAGCGAACAAAAGCCAGCTTGTGCAGGGTGCAACGGTAAATGTGGCGCGCAAATCTTTGCCAAGTTATTCAAAACCGAAAAAAAAACCTTCCCGTATCAATTTTCTGAACCTGTCGTTGTAGGGCAAAAAGTGAAGTTGGCCTTGGATGACTCCCACATTGTCAGCAGTTCGTTTGTTGTTTATATCTGGCCATTGTTGGCGGCATTGGCGAGCGCCGTGCTTGTACAAGCTGTTTTAGGCTTAGGCGAACTGGCGCAAATTGGCACTGCTGTGGTGGCCGGTTTCGTTGGCTTTGTCATGGCAAAACAACGTCTTGCACAGGTTGTTCATGATGTAAAAGTATTAAAAATTTACCCTTTGAGCCTACCTATTTCGCAAAGAGTTGGTGATTAGCGTCAATTAAAGGTAAAATCGGGCCTTTATTTACACGAGCTCAAGTTTAAGAAGTCAGAATCCAATTTATGAAGCATATCCGTAACTTTTCGATTATCGCCCATATCGACCATGGTAAATCGACCCTTTCCGATCGTTTGATCCAAGTATGTGGCGGGTTAACCGACCGCGAAATGCAGCAGCAAGTTCTGGATTCAATGGACCTCGAGCGTGAGCGTGGTATTACCATCAAAGCGCAAAGTGTAACCTTGAATTACACCGCCAAAGACGGTGAAACTTATCAGCTTAATTTTATCGACACCCCAGGGCACGTTGACTTCTCCTATGAGGTATCACGCTCTCTTGCGGCCTGTGAAGGCGCGTTGCTTGTTGTTGATGCTGGCCAGGGTGTAGAAGCACAAACCTTAGCCAACTGTTACACTGCCATTGAAATGGACTTAGAAGTGGTGCCTATTCTTAATAAAATAGACCTACCACAAGCAGATCCACTGCGTGTTGCCGAAGAAATAGAAGATATTGTTGGTATTGATGCCACTGATGCCGTGCAGTGTAGTGCAAAAACAGGAATTGGTATTGACGATGTGCTAGAGCGCATTGTTCGCGATATCCCACCACCACAGGGCGACACCGACGGGCCTCTTAAAGCGCTTATTGTCGACTCGTGGTTTGACCCTTATCAAGGCGTTGTGTCTTTGGTGCGCATTGTTCAAGGCGAGCTGAAAACGGGCGACAAGATAAAAATCATGTCGAACGAGCAAGTTCATATTGCTGACAAAGTGGGTATCTTTACCCCTAAACAAACCAATACTGGCACACTGAAAACGGGCGAAGTAGGGTTTGTAATCGCCGGTATTAAAGAAATCCATGGTGCGCCAGTCGGTGATACGATTACCCTGGCGAAAAATTCAGCACAAGAGCGTTTACCTGGCTTCCAGCGCGTTAAGCCCCAGGTATATGCAGGCATGTTCCCGATCTCTTCGGATCAATACGAGGCATTCCGTGATGCTCTTGATAAGCTCAGTCTCAATGATGCATCGCTGTTTTTCGAACCGGAAAACTCAACTGCATTAGGTTTTGGTTTCCGTTGTGGCTTCTTGGGTATGTTGCACATGGAAATCATCCAAGAACGCTTAGAGCGTGAATATGATATTGACCTCATTACAACCGCGCCTACGGTAATCTATGAGGTTGAGACCAAAGACGGCACGATTCAGATTGATAATCCATCGCAGTTGCCTGCTGTAAACGATATTCTTGAAATTCGCGAGCCTATTGTTGAGGCCAATATTCTTGTGCCACAAGAATACTTAGGCAGCGTTATTACTTTGTGTGTTGATAAGCGCGGCGTGCAAACGCGTATGAATTATCATGGTAACCAAGTGGCTATCACATACGAACTGCCGATGGCTGAAGTGGTGATGGATTTCTTCGATAAGCTGAAGTCGACCAGCCGTGGTTTTGCGTCTCTGGATTATAACTTTAAAGAATTCCGTACCTCAGACATGGTGCGGGTTGATATTCTTATTAACGGCGACCGTGTTGATGCCCTAGCGATGATTTGTCACCGCGATAATGCTCAAGGGCGAGGCCGTGAGCTTGCAGAAGCACTGCGCGAACTTATTCCAAGGCAGATGTTTGATATCGCAATTCAAGCGGCCATTGGCAATCACGTTATTGCCCGCTCAACAGTTAAGCAGTTGCGTAAAAACGTAATCGCTAAATGTTATGGTGGCGACGTGAGTCGTAAGAAAAAGCTCTTGCAGAAGCAAAAAGAAGGTAAAAAGCGTATGAAGCAGCTTGGTAACGTGGAAGTGCCTCAAGATGCCTTCTTAGCAATTTTGAAAGTTGGCAAATAATAACAAAAGGAAATGCCTCTGATGGCCGGATATTTCTCCATATTTTTGGTGTTATTAACCCTTGGCTCTGGGTTAATTTGGTTGGTTGACCATCTTGTATATGCACCTAAACGTAAAGAGCGTATAGCCCTAGCTGAAGGGGCGGCGGGTAAAGAACTTGATGAAGAGTTGAAGCAAGAAATCGCGCCTGAGCCTGTGCTTACCGAGCATGCTAAGTCGATTTTCCCGATGATCGCTATCATAACGCTGTTTCGCTCTTTCATTTTTGAACCCTTCCAAATTCCATCGGGGTCAATGATGCCGACCCTTTTGGTGGGGGACTTTATCCTCGTACAGAAATACTCCTACGGCGTTAAAGATCCGGTCTGGCGCAGTGAGCTTATTGAGACCGGCAAGCCGGAGCGCGGAGATATTGCGGTATTTAAGTTTCCACCAAATCCTAAATTAGACTTTATTAAACGTGTCATTGGGCTGCCTGGCGATGCCATTGTGTATCGCAATAAGCAGCTGTATATCAAGCCAAATTGCGCCGAGGGTGAGCGTACTCAAGGTGCATTGCAATGTGGCGAATATAATAAAATTGCGCTAGAGATCATCAATAAGGATGAGTTCTCGCTTAGAGGGCATTCGCTGGTGCGGCTGCAAGAGAGTTTGGGTGAAGTTGAGCATGACATTCTGATTAACCCAACTTTGCCAGAGTTTAAGAGCAAATATTATCGCCAGCAGGGGTCAAAAATTGATGAATGGATTGTTCCCGAAGGCCATTATTTTATGATGGGTGACAATCGCGATAACAGTCAAGATGGACGCGCTTGGGGGTTTGTACCTGAGGCTAACCTTGTAGGTAAGGCCGTGTTTATTTGGATGAGTTTTGAATTTGAACATGAACCAGATAGCGCGCTTCCAAGTTGGGTTCCAACCGGCGTACGATTTGAACGCCTAGGTAATATTCAGTAACAATGAAGAAAAACGTAGCAGAACTTTATAAAAAAATTGGTTATACCTTTAGTGAGCAAAACTTACTAGAGCAAGCCCTTACACACCGCAGCCATAAAGGCCAGCATAACGAGCGCTTGGAGTTCTTAGGTGACTCTATCCTCAGCTTCGTTATTGCCGATGCGTTGTACCACAAGTTTCCTAAAGCGCGAGAGGGCGATTTAAGCCGTATGCGCTCGACCTTGGTTCGTGGGCAAACACTTGCCGAATTTGGCGTTGAATTTGAATTGGGTGATTACCTGCGCTTGGGCCCCGGTGAGCTAAAAAGTGGCGGTTATCGCCGTGAGTCTACATTAGCTGATGCGGTAGAAGCGATCATCGGTGCGGTGTTCTTAGACTCCGATATCGATACCTGTCGTGACCTAGTACTAAGCTGGTATGCCACTCGCCTTGAGTCAATTTCCCCTGGAATGAATCAAAAAGATCCAAAAACTCTACTACAAGAGTTTTTACAGGCGCGCAAACTTCCCTTGCCGGGCTACACTGTGATTGATACGAAAGGTCAAGCGCACAATCAAACATTCACGGTTGAATGTATTGTCGAAGGCATGGACAGCATTATTTCTGTAGGCAGTTCACGCCGTAAAGCAGAGCAAAAAGCGGCGGAAAAAGCCTTAAAGATGTTAAAGAATGACAGCTGATATGCAAACAAATACCCATTGCGGTATGGTCGCCATTGTTGGCCGCCCCAATGTAGGAAAATCGACCTTGCTCAATAAAATTGTTGAGCAAAAAGTCAGTATTACCTCGCGTAAGCCACAGACCACGCGCCATCGCATTATGGGTATCCACACCGAAGATAATTACCAAACTGTTTACGTTGACACGCCAGGCTTACACGTAGAGGAAAAACGTGCCATTAACCGGCTAATGAACCGCGCAGCATCAAGCTCTATTGGTGATGTTGAATTGGTGATTTTTGTTGTTGAGGGGACGCATTGGACTGATGATGATGAAATGGTACTCAGCAAAGTCAGTGGCGGCAAAACCCCGGTGTTGGTCGTGATCAATAAGACCGATCAAGTTAAAGACAACAACCTGATTTTGCCGCACATTAAGTGGCTCAGTGAGAAAGGCGATTTTGCTGGCATTATTCCAGTATCGGCAAAACATAACCGCAATCTTGATTTGATCAAAAAAGAGGTACGTGCTCGCTTGCCAGAAAGTGAGTTTTACTTTCCAGAAGATTATATTACCGATCGCTCAATGCGCTTTTTAGCTGCTGAAGTAGTGCGTGAAAAGCTGATGCGCTTTATGGGTGATGAGCTGCCTTACTCGGTTACTGTAGAGATTGAACAGTTTAAGTGGCAAGACAATGGTGTATGGCATATTAATGCACTGATCCTTGTTGAGCGTGAAACGCAAAAACGTATGGTGATCGGTAACAAAGGTGAAAAGTTAAAAACTATCGGCCGAGAAGCACGTAAAGACCTTGAGCATATGCTCGATAATAAAGTGTTTTTAGAGCTTTGGGTGAAGGTCAAATCAGGTTGGGCAGATGACGAGAGAGCACTGCGCAGCTTAGGTTATGGCGAAGATTAAACGCCGATGGAAGCCGGTTTTGACCGTGCCTTTTTACTTCATCGTCGAGCCATTAGTGACTCGCAGTGGCTCGCTGATTTTTTAGTACAACACCGTGGTATGATGCGCATGATCGTGCGCCTCAGTGGTAAACACGCCGTAAAACATAAGGCTCAGTTACAGCCTTTCCAACCTTTGCTCATACGCTATCAAGGCGGCGGCGATCTTAAGTATTTGCAGCATTTCGAACTATCAGGCTCACAGCCCGCTTTAATTGGTGACAAACTATATTGTGGTTTTTACATGAACGAGTTGGCCGTGCGTATCGTACCTTTGAACGAGCCGCTGGAGCAGGTGTACGACCTTTATCAAGCGCAGCTCAAGGCCTTGGCGGCCACTAACCACATGGCAGCGAGCCTACGCCATTACGAGCTCACCTTATTGGAAAGCTTGGGTTATGGTGTTGATTTTGAATACGATAATACCGGCAAAGAAATCAGCGCTGATTGTCATTATGACTACTATCCAGAGCAAGGGTGGGTGATGCAACAACAGCCTAAATATGGCTATGGTTTTAGCGGTAAGCAAGTGCTTGCAATGGCTGCGCGTGAGTTTACCGATCCTGAAATTCAACAGGCGGCGAAGCATTTTTGTCGCTTTCTACTTAAACCCTTGCTAGGCAATAAGCCATTGAAAAGCAGAGAACTATTTAAATCAAGGTAAGGCAGCAATGAAAGAGATTCTATTAGGCATTAACGTTGATCATATCGCCACCTTGCGCCAGGCGCGCGGCACTCGTTATCCTGACCCTGCCCATGGCGCAGCAATCGCTGAGCATGCGGGCGCTGATGGTATTACTATCCACTTGCGCGAAGACCGTCGTCACATCCAAGACCGCGATGTGTATGTGATGAAAGACACCATTCAAACCCGTATGAACTTAGAAATGGCGGTGACTGAACAGATGCTGGCCATTGCCCTTGAGGTACAACCGGCGTTTGTATGCCTAGTACCAGAAAAGCGTGAGGAGCTCACCACCGAAGGGGGGCTTGATGTGGTCGGTCAATTCGATAAAGTTGCCGACGCGGTTAAACGGCTCACGGCTGCGGGTATCAAAGTCAGTCTATTTATTGATGCCGATAAAGCGCAAATTGACGCCAGTGTGAAAGCGGCGGCACCCTATATTGAAATTCACACCGGAGCCTATGCTGATGCCGAGAATGATCAGCAACAAGCGAAGGAACTAGAAATTATTCGTGAGGGTGTGCGTTATGCTCATAATCAAGGACTCATCGTCAATGCGGGACATGGCCTGAACTATCATAATGTGAAGCCAATTGCTGCGATGGAAGAAATCTATGAGCTTAATATTGGTCACGCCGTTATTGCTCGTGCCGCCATTGATGGCATGGAAAAAGCGGTTCGTGACATGAAGCGCTTGATGTTAGAAGCGCGGGCGTAATTAGACCCTAAAGCGCTAGTGCTGCCCAGTTCGGTGGTATGAGTGCTTTGCAGTGGCTGAAGTAAACATAACATGCGCAGCGCCTCAACCGATCTCGAAAACAGGGCACCTGTTTGGCTGGCGCTGTCGGAATTGTTTTTAGATACTGCAGTGAGTGATCACTATGATGCTATCGCCCGGTGCTGTGCGCATTCACCTTACAGCCTCAATGAACTTGCCTTTATTTTACATCATGAAGTTGCCCCAGTACTGTGGCGAAACTTATCATCACCTGCTGGGCACTGGAGTGGCTTTGATGGGCAGTGGCTTATCAGCGCGGTCAACAAGCATGTACTTAGCGCACGCACACCGCTAAGGCGGGCGTTACTGTATCTGTACTCGCTTTGTTATCGTCGCTATCTGCACCATCATTGGCAGGCATTAGCGCCAAGGATAAAGCACTGGCGACAAGTGCAAGGCAATGCTTAATGCACGGCCTTCACGTATCAGTACAATTAAGATGAGCTGCTTTTCTCTAAACCGGCGTCAGCCATCAGATTGCTTAACTCGTCTTGTAGCTCTAAAAGCTCGGGCTCAATATCATTAATGCTGGCTTTTTCTTTCATTGCAGTTTCAATCAGCTCGGCGAGCTTTTTCAACTTAGGCACGCCGGTATAGCAACAAGCACCATGAAACTTATGGATTATCGACAGCAAACGCTCATGGTCACCTTTTGCCATCGCCTCTTCGATAAGGTTCAGTGTTTCAGGAATACTTAATAGCAACATATTCAGCATCTCTTGGGCCAAATCTTCCTTGCCACCGGCACGTTGCAATGCCAGCTCCCAATTTAAACTGTCGCTGATAAAGGGGGGCTCGCTTAGTGGCGGTTTAGCACTGACGCGCTCACGAGCAAGCTTGTCATTGGGGGCATAATGCAATAGAGCATCGCTGAGCATATCCTCATCTAACGGCTTAGTAAGGTAACTGGCAAAGCCGACATGTTTTAACTGCTCCTTTTCACCATCTAAGGCATGGGCAGTGACCGCAATAATCGGGGTGTCTTCATTTAGAGATGACTCTAAGATTAGTTTACACGCGGTAATGCCATCCATAATCGGCATTTGAATGTCCATAAAAATTAAGTCGTAACGATGGCTTTTACATACTTCGACCGCTTGCGCGCCGTTATGAGCGGTATCTAGACTCTCCACTTGTTCTTCGAGTAAGGCACAGATCAGTTTTAGGTTGGCATCATTGTCATCGACCACCAAGGCTTTGAGTGGCAAACGGGTCGTATGATGGTCGTGAGTATGAATAGTTGGGTGATCCAAGCGAAATGGCGCGGCCAACATTTCGCAAAATTTGCGATGGTTAATTGGCTTACTAAGACACCCATCGGCACCACTGCCAACGAGTGCCTCACGCATATTATGCGACACTGTGTTGAGTAACAGGTAGAGGTAGTCACTGCATTGGCGAGCAATGGCAATGAGCTGCTTCATTCTGGCCATGGACTCTGCGCCGCCGGGGTCGCCAAGCACGCAGATATCGTAGTTGAATGCGTTACTGGCAGCCTGCTCGAGCTCTTCTATGGTGCGGCACCCGGTTAAATGCACGCCCCAAGCCGCCAAAATACTGCTGGTTGCCATATAACTGTGTTCGTTCTGCTCGAAATACAGCACCCGCTTATTGACCAACGAAGCACAAGGCAGGTCAAGTTCAAAGTGGTGTTCAGGTACTTTGAACACGGCGTTGAAGGTAAAACAGGTGCCCTTACCGGGAGCCGAGTTCAGAGTGATGCGACCGCCCATAGCCTCGACTAAATGTTTGGTAATGATAAGGCCGAGGCCTGTGCCGCCAAATTTTCGGGTAATGGAAGAGTCGGCCTGGCCAAAGGGCGTAAACAAAGTGTCTTGCTTGTCCATGGCAATGCCCACACCCGTATCCTTTACGGATATTAACAATGAGACACGTTCGTCGTTCAACAACCGGCTACTAATATCAATATTGACTTCGCCGTGTTCGGTAAATTTAATGGCATTACTGACTAAGTTAGTCAGTATTTGCCGAAAGCGTGTGGGGTCGCCAACAAGGTGATCGGGCACGTTTGGGTTTACGTGAATAGACAACTCAAGGTTCTTCTCATGAGCGCCGGGGGCTAATAAGGTGAGCACTTCATTAACGGCATCACGGATTTGGAATTGAATGCTTTCCAGTTCCATGGCGCCAGCTTCAAGCTTAGAAAAATCGAGAATGTCACTGATGATTGTCAACAGGCTATTCGCTGAGAGCTCAATGGTATCGAGGTAATCTTTTTGGTTTTTATTCAGTGGCGTTTTATAAAGCTGGCGGGCAAACCCGATGACTCCGTTCAGTGGGGTACGCAGCTCATGACTCATTTTCGCTAAGAAGTCTGATTTAACTTGGTTGGCAGCCAATGCATCACGTTTGGCGATATTGAGCTGGATGTTTTGCATCTCATACTGCTCGAGGGTTTCTTGATAATCAGCAGTGGCTTGGTCAATATGACGCTGCATCTCATCCTTTTCTTCGGCCATATGTTGGTTAATATGCAGCAATCCTTGGCGTAGCTGTTCGAGCTCGCCTTGCATTGGCTTTTGAATATTGTCGGCCTCTTTCCCATGAGCGACTTCTTGGGTTGCTTGAACTAAACGCGACAGTGGCTGAGTGATCATACGGCTCAAACGAATCGATATCACCACGGCAAAGCCAACGGCTAGCAGAATGACCGCAGCACTGATCAGCACCGCCTTTTGCTGCTCGACTACTGCAACTTGGCGATTGAATTGCACCATGACAATGCCATTAGTTTTAAAAGGCTGGTGACTCGGCGCATTGGGGTCAAGTATGCCATGGTAGATAACCAGAAAATCACCTTCTCGGGTAGTTTTGCTACTGGTTTTATTATCAAGTGTCGGTACTTGGGTTAAACGCGCAAACTCACGGTGTAAGTTGCTGGCCAACACCAGTTCATCATTGCTATCGAAAATAGCAACGGACTTAATAAGAGGTGAATGTTTGTTATGAATATGCCTGGCGATGCGCTCAAGTGCGCCTTGGTCGTTGTTCGCCAATGGGTTTTCCAGCGCTATACTTAAGGGCTCGATGATCGTATTACCTTGCTCGATAAGAAATTCATCCAGCTCAAGGTAGCGATTTATAGTAAAATAACCGCCAAGTAACAGACCAATCACCACAGTAGGCACCAAGGTCAGGATCAATACCGAGTCCCGCAGGCCTAATCGGTTCATAATCAACCATATTTTTTGTCTGTGATAGGTTTAGGTTATAGCTTTCACAGGCCTTTCGCAATGTTAATTAGGGTAGTCAATGGCGAAGTTCTTTAAGCCCACAAAAAAATCAGTCAGTCAGCGCTTTCGTACCTTGTCGATATCCGGGCTCGACCACCATGGTCGCGGTGTCGCCAAAGATAAAGGTAAAGTGATCTTTGTTGCTGGGGCGCTCGGCTCGGAGCAAGTCAAAGCAGAGATACTCAGCGATAAAAAGAATTACGCTGAAGCACGCTGTGTGAAAGTATTAAGCCCCAGTGCTGAACGAGTGGAGCCAAAGTGCCAACACTACCAGCATTGTGGTGGTTGTAACTTGCAGCACCTCGAGGCAAGTGCACAGTTGGCTGAAAAACAAAAAGCGTTAGCGGCGTTATTTCATAAGTTCACTGGGCTCAGTTCATTGCCATGGCAGAGTCCCATTGATAGCTCACCTTGGCATTATCGTCGTAGTGCCCGGGTCAGCGTATATTGTGATAATAAGCAAGAGACCATCAAAGTCGGCTTTCGCCAGCAGGGATCAAAACAGATCACTAATATTGTTGCTTGCCCGGTGCTTGATGCTGGGTTTATGGGTGTCTTTGACTTCTTTCGTGATGTTATTGGTGCGCATCGTGCTTTGCGCTGTATTAGCCATTTACAGTTGGTGAGTGCCAAAGAACACAATTTCATTGTTGTACGCCACACTAAGGCAATAGCGCAAACACTGCGTGAAGATATAAACACGCAAGCGCAACAGCACAATTGGCAACTTGTTTGGCAAAGTGAAGCGCAGCAGAGCTTGCCTAGCACATACTATGAGCTGGAAAGTAGTCAGCTCCGCCTTGGCTTTGGTTTGCAAAATTTCATTCAAGTCAATGCCGAGGTCAACGACAAAATGCTCACTCAAGCCATGTCATGGCTTAATTTAGCGGCGCATGAGCGGGTGTTAGATTTGTTTTGCGGGGTGGGTAATTTCTCGTTGTTAGCGGCCATGCAAGCACAGCATGTTACGGGTGTCGAAGGAGTTGAATCGGCCGTCTCCCATGCGCGCGATAATGCTCAGCATAATGGCATTGATAACTGTGATTTTCATTGCAGCGATCTCACGCAGCCATTAGCGCAAGCACAGTGGTTTTCCAGTGAGCTTGACGTGCTGAACCTCGATCCATCTCGCACTGGGGCTGAAGCGGTGCTTGCGCAATTACCGTGCAATCAGTTTAAACGTATCTTGTACGTGTCGTGCGATCCCGTTACTCTGGCTAGAGACAGTAAAATTATACTCGCCAGCGGACACCAGCTAACTAAGCTTGGGATAATGAATATGTTTCCGCATACCGGGCATATTGAAACAATGGCCTTATTCGAACGGGGGTAGTTGCGGTCATGGTGGCAACCAGACAATCACACCGTACAGCACAGATAGAGAGCTTTGATACGGCGCTAAATCAACTAGCTCTGAGCGATGACAAACATGCCTTAGTGAAAGCGGCCGCCGACTATTGTGGTGAGCGCCAGTGCGCTGAGCATGACCGTCTTGCCTTAGAGATGGTAGAAATTTTGGCGCAGTTAAACCTGGACGCCAATTCATTGGCGACGGCCTACCTAACGCCCTATTTTCTTGCTGGTTGTATCGATATTGAAGACACTCGCAACACCTTCAACAAAGACGTGGGTCTGTTACTCAAAGGGGTGGAGCAAATGGCGACCATCAGCACCTTGGCTCATGCTGGCAGCGGCCAAGTGCAGGTGGATAAAATTCGCCGCATGTTGTTAGCAATGGTGGAAGATGTTCGCGCGGTGGTGATTAAACTGGCGCAGCAGGTTTGCTATTTGCGTGAAGTGAAAAATGCCGAAGAAGAAGAGCGCGTAATTGCCGCCAAAGAAACCGCAAATATCTTTGCCCCACTTGCAAACCGTCTTGGTATTGGTCAGTTAAAGTGGGAGCTGGAAGATTTAGCTTTTCGCTACTTGCATCCACAAACCTACAAACGCATTGCTAAGTTACTAGAAGAAAAACGCTTAGACCGTGAGGCGTATATGCGCGATATGGTCAAGCAGGTAGAGGACAAGCTTACCCAAGCGGGAATTCAGGCGCAGGTATATGGCCGCCCGAAGCACATTTTCAGTATTTTTAAGAAAATGAGCAAAAAGAACTACGAGTTTGATCAGTTATTCGATATTCGTGCCATGCGCATCATCGTCGATGAAATTCAAGATTGTTACGGTGCCTTGGGTATCGTACATACCAGTTGGCGTCATTTACCCAAAGAATTTGACGACTATGTTGCCACACCAAAACCGAACGGCTATCAATCCATTCATACCGTGGTCTTCGGGCCGGAGGGAAAAACCGTAGAAATTCAGATCCGTACCCAGCAAATGCATGAGGATGCGGAGCTAGGTGTGGCGGCGCATTGGATGTATAAAGAAGGTGCACTACCTGGTCGGGACTCCGGTTACGAGCAAAAAATTAATTGGTTGCAGAAGATTCTGCAGTGGCAAGAAGAAGTTGTGGATGGCACAGACCTAGCGGATGAATTGAAAAACCAGGTGGTCGAGGACCGGGTGTACGTGTTCACCCCGCGTGGCGATATTTTCGATTTACCCCATGGGGCAACCCCCTTGGATTTTGCCTACTATATTCATTCCAACGTTGGTCATCGTTGTGTTGGCGCTAAGGTATTTGGCAAAATTGTGCCTTTCACCTACCAGTTACAAACCGGTGATCAGGTCGAGATTCTTACCCAAAAAGAGCCCAATCCGAGCCGTGATTGGCTTAACCCTAGCTTAGGGTATATCCGCTCCTCACGAGCACGTTCAAAGATCCATCACTGGTTTAAGCAGCTAGATCGAGACAAAAACTTACAAGCTGGTAAGGATATTCTCGATGGCGAGCTACAAAAGCTCGACATTCAATACAAAGATCTTGAGCCGGCGATTAAGCGTTTTAATTTCTCAGCTCTTGATGACCTCTTGGTCGCTATCGGTGCCGGTGATGTGCGTCTAAATCAGCTGCTTAACTTTGTGCAAAACAAAGGTGAAAGCGAACCACAAATCAGGTTTAAACCGCACCGTGGTAATCACAAAGGCGATAAAAATGGCATCGTGGTTGACGGTGTTGGCTCGCTGATGAGCCATATGGCAGGTTGCTGTGAGCCGGTGCCAGGCGATAGCATTTGCGGCTATATCACTCAGGGTCGAGGCATCGCTGTGCATCGCAGTGATTGTGAGCAATTTGCGCAGCTACAAGAGCGTCATCCCGAGCGCATTGTGGAGGTCAGTTGGTCGCAAAAGACCAGCCAAGACTTTGCTCTGTCAATTAAGGTTGAGGCCAACGATCGCCAAGGGTTAATTCGCGATATCAGCGCGGTGCTCGCCAATGAGAAGGTCAATGTGATGAGCATGAATGTGAATACTATTGATGAGAAGCAACTGGCAATATTTTCGATGAAGATCGCGGTCTCAGACCTAAGCAGCACCAATCGATTGCTAACGAAGTTACTGCAAATTGATGGCGTGTACGATGCCAACCGAGTTGGAGCTAGCTAATGGGCTCTGTTGATGAACTGTTGGCGATTATGGCCAAGCTACGTTGTCCTGAGTCGGGTTGCGAATGGGATTTGGGGCAAGATTTTCACACCATAGTGCCGCACACCCTTGAGGAAGCCTATGAGGTCGCCGACACCATCGAACGTGGTGATTTTACCGCCCTTAAAGCCGAGCTTGGCGACCTGTTATTTCAGGTGATTTTTTATGCGCAACTGGGTAAAGAACAGCAGCTGTTTGATTTTGAAGACATCGTCAGTAGTTTAAATCGTAAGCTCAAGCAGCGTCATGGTCATATTTTTGCCGATGAAGCCGAGCCCGGCAACTGGGAGCAGCGCAAGCATCAGCAGCGCCAGGCGCAAGGGCAAAAGCAGCTCCTAGACGATATTCCTAGCAATCTTCCGGCGCTTAGCGCGGCTCACAAAATTCAAAAGCGGGTCGCCAGTGTGGGCTTTGATTGGCCCTGCATTAGCGGCGCTTTGGATAAGGTGAATGAAGAGGTCGAGGAAGTGCGCGAGGCTATCAACATTGATCCACACAGCGATCACAGTGCTGAAGAAATTGGTGATTTGCTGTTTGCTACCGTTAATGTCGCTCGCCATCTTGGTCGTGACCCTGAGCAGTTACTGCGCCAAGCCAATCGCAAATTCACTAAGCGATTCAACCAAGTGGAAGTACACATCAATGAGCAGCAGCACAGCCTTGAGGACGCCTCATTAGCGCAGATGGAAGCAGCGTGGCAAAAGGTCAAATCACAAGAGTAAGGCCGCACCCGTAGGCCAATTTAAACTGGATTGGCGCAGGTGGCTTTGCTATACTATCGCCCCGTCTTGATTCTATTTAATCCATTTCCTGATATCTTAGGGTTCGCATGAGTACAAAATTTATCTTCGTTACGGGCGGGGTGGTTTCCTCGTTGGGTAAAGGTATTGCCGCAGCGTCTTTGGCCGCAATTTTAGAAGCACGTGGCTTAAAGGTGACCATCTTAAAGCTGGATCCTTATATCAACGTTGACCCGGGCACTATGAGTCCGATTCAACACGGTGAAGTGTTTGTTACCGAAGACGGGGCTGAAACAGACCTTGACCTAGGTCACTACGAGCGCTTTATCCGCACCAAAATGACCAGCCGCAACAACTTCACTCAAGGACGCGTATACGAAGATGTGTTGCGCCGTGAGCGCCGAGGTGAGTACCTAGGCGCCACCATTCAGGTTATTCCACATATCACTAATGATATTAAACGCCGCGTAATTGAAGGTGCCGAAGGGCATGATGTGGCCATCGTGGAAATCGGCGGCACGGTTGGTGATATTGAATCACAACCTTTCCTAGAAGCAATCCGTCAGCTTGGTACCGAGCTTGGACGTGAAAATGCGCTGTTCATGCACTTAACGCTAGTGCCTTTCTTAGGCCCGGCAGGAGAAGTGAAAACCAAGCCTACGCAGCACTCGGTGAAAGAGCTTCGTTCTATCGGTATTCAGCCTGATGTGCTGGTGTGCCGTTCGGCGTGTAAATTGCCAGCCAACGAGCGCGCTAAAATAGCGCTATTCACTAATGTCGAAGAAAAAGCAGTTATCTCACTGCAAGACGTCGACAGCATTTACAAAATTCCGGCGTTATTAAAGTCGCAAGATTTAGACAATATTATTTGTCGCCGTTTTTACTTAGATTGCCCAGAAGCGGATCTGTCTGAGTGGGAACAAGTCCTGTATCAAGAGTCGAACCCAACAGGGGAAGTGACCATAGGTATGGTCGGTAAGTATATTGAGCTTCCTGATGCTTATAAATCAGTGAATGAAGCCCTTAAACATGCCGGTTTGAAGAATCGCTTAACTGTTAATATCCAGTATGTTGACTCCCAGGATATTGAGAGCAAAGGCGTTGAATTACTGCACGGCTTAGACGCTATCCTCGTACCGGGTGGCTTTGGCGGCCGAGGTATTGAAGGCAAAATCCGCACAGCGCAATATGCTCGTGAAAACAAGGTACCTTACTTAGGTATTTGTTTAGGGATGCAAGTCGCATTGATTGAATATGCACGTAACGTTGCTGGCCTAGAAGGGGCAAACTCAACCGAATTTGATGCTGGCTCTGCGCATCCGGTGGTTGGCCTTATCACTGAGTGGCTGGATAAAGATGGCAACGTAGAAATGCGTGATGAAGACTCTGATTTAGGCGGCACTATGCGTTTAGGCGCGCAGTTATGTCACCTTAAAGAGGGTTCAAAAGTACGCGAGGTGTACGGCAGTGACCAAGTGGTTGAGCGTCACCGCCACCGCTACGAAGTAAACAACAATTATGTTGAACAACTTGAGCAAGCGGGTCTGAAATTCACCGGTCTCTCCGAAGATAAAAAGCTGGTGGAAATCATCGAAAATGAAGATCATCCATGGTTTATTGCGGCGCAATTCCACCCGGAATTCACTTCAACACCACGCGATGGTCACCCACTATTTGAAGGTTTCGTGGCAGCAGCAAACAGCTTCCAGAAACAATCTTCGTAATTGTCAGATAAAGCCGTGCTCATGCACGGCTTTTTCGTTTTACACTTGGGACAAGAGGAATCAAGCAAGATGTCAGAAATTGTTAAAGTGATCGGCCGTGAAGTGATGGACTCACGAGGTAACCCCACTGTTGAAGCTGAGGTTCACTTAGCCAGTGGTGCATGGGGTCGTGCCTGTGCTCCTTCAGGTGCATCAACCGGTACGCGAGAAGCATTGGAGCTGCGCGACGGCGACAAAGCACGTTACCTAGGCAAAGGTGTGCTAACCGCTGTCGGTTACGTAAACAACGAAATTGCCACCGCATTAAAAGGTCAAAATGCCCTTGAACAACGCGCTATAGATGCGGTGATGTTAGAGCTAGATGGCACTGAAAACAAAGAAAAACTAGGTGCAAACGCGATTTTGGCTGTGTCTTTAGCGAATGCTAAAGCAGCCGCTCAAGAAAAGGGCGTAGAGCTATTCGAACATATCGCTGATATCAATGGCACCTCAGGTAACTACTCTATGCCTGTGCCAATGATGAACATTCTTAACGGTGGTGAACACGCCGATAACAACGTTGATATCCAAGAGTTTATGGTTCAGCCAGTAGGCGCGTCTAGCTTCCGTGAAGCGCTGCGCATGGGCGCGGAAATTTTCCATAGCTTGAAAAAAGTACTCAGTGCTCGTGGATTAAATACGGCAGTGGGTGATGAAGGTGGTTTTGCCCCTGATCTGAAGTCGAACGAAGAAGCTCTGGAAGTGATCGCTGAAGCGGTTAAAGCTGCCGGTTATGAGCTCAACAAAGACGTGACCTTAGCGCTTGATTGTGCTGCGTCAGAGTTTTACCACGATGGTAAATATGACCTTAAAGGCGAAGGCAAAGAGTTTGATTCTGCTGGATTTGCAGATTTCTTGGCTGACTTGGCAGCGCGCTATCCAATCATCTCTATTGAAGATGGCTTGGATGAGAGTGACTGGGACGGCTGGAAAATTCTGACTGACAAAATTGGCGATAAGGTGCAATTGGTCGGCGATGATTTATTCGTAACAAACACGAAAATCTTAAAGCGCGGTATTGATGAAAGCATTGGTAACTCGATTCTTATCAAGTTTAACCAAATTGGCTCTCTGTCTGAAACCTTGGATGCGATCAAAATGGCGCAAGATGCGGGGTTCACAGCGGTTATTTCACACCGCAGTGGTGAAACTGAAGACGCCACCATCGCTGATTTGGCAGTAGGCACAGCAGCCGGTCAAATTAAGACGGGTTCATTGTGTCGCTCTGACCGTGTCGCTAAGTACAACCAGTTGCTACGCATTGAGCAGCAACTGGGCGATAAAGCGGTATATAAAGGCCGCTCGGAAATCAAAGGTCAATAACCAGTTGTTGAACAAAAAAACCGCAGCTCAGCTGCGGTTTTTTTATTTCTGGTATTACCAAGCACTTAAAAGCTGGGCTTGTGGTTAAATAGCACCACTAATACGAGGGTTATTGAAGGCTGTTGGTTGTACCGCGATTGAGCTCACGTTTTACGTAATCTTGACCTGCTTTTTCTTGTGCTGCTTTTTCTTCAGCAGTCATACAGACGCGCTTGGGTATGTTCGAGCCAGTCGGCCTTTTTAACTCACATATTAGGCCGTCATTATTAGCGGTTTGTCCTTCATTAGCTTGCCCAGCGCAACCACTTAATAGCACCACTGCACATCCTGCCAAAAGCAATCCTAATTTCATTATTATCTCCTTAATAGTCCGTTAGCCCTCTTTTGGGACCACCTTCATGTTATAAGGGAATTACTTTTCAGTTGCCAGTAAAGTAAGTGTTATTAATTGTTTTTAATAGTTAAATTAACCTTTTGTTGATGTTGTTTACCTTTCATTGTTGTGTCACTATGAGTCTAAATCGGAACAGTCGCTGTATCTGCATTGGTAACGCTCAAGGAGGGCTGGGTGACAGTACTTTATTTTCTCGGATGTCCAGAATTAGACACGCTTAATACCGATGAACGTAGTCAGGTCGTGGAACAGGCCTATAAAGAGTTTCGGGCAGTGCACCCGGTAAAATGGGCGATACGCTGGTCGTTAATTGTCTTGGCGCTATTACCCTCGGTGATACTTGGCGTGTTGATTGGCACTGAGGCTGCGCTCGCCAGTGCAGTGATAGCTATGGTGCTACTGCATATTGTTATTGCAGAGAAAGAGAGCACCTTAGCCCGCCATTATTTGCATCAGCATTTCAGCGAGCTCTGTGCGAAAGTGTTGCTTAAGTACTAAAACTGATGTTGCTAGGCATCAATCACCTTACTTTGACGGTGCATGATTTGCGGCGCTCGTTACAGTTTTACTCCGAGCTGCTATGTTTCACTCCGTTAGTGCGTTGGCGTCAAGGTGCTTACCTGCAAAACCAAGAACTGTGGCTATGCCTTAATGTTGGCCGACCCCAACCAGCGCAAGATTACTCCCATATTGCTCTAACGGTGGAGCCAAGTCGCTTTTGTGAATTGCAACAGCGATTAACCGCCGCGGATGTGTGTTTTTGGCAGGAAAATAGCAGTGAAGGAAACTCTTTGTATTTTCTAGACCCTGATGGTCATAAGTTAGAAGCGCATGTTGGCGATTTAGGTAGTCGATTGGCAGCGATAGCGCAAAAGCCCTACGAACAATTGCATTGGTATCCACAAGGGCAGGCAGTGATAAAAGACTATGATTGATACCCAAAGCGGCGCTAGTCAGACCTCCACATACCGGGTTTATAAGGCGAAATGGTTGGCTAGAATCTGTCTCGTAAAATGGGTTTTAAGGTAAAAGCCACGGGGCAGAGTTTGAATTGTTTTTCCTTGTGGGCCAATGGCGTCGGTTAACGCTTGGCTGTTTGCTGCTTTAGGACGCAGTTGCAATACGTCGCCATAATGGCCGTTGAGCGTTTCTATTTTCCCCAATGCAATCAGCTCGGTGAGCTCCTCCCAATCACGTTTAAGTTGTGCAAACTGTTGCTCATTGGGACGCCACAAAAAGCCACTGCCAATGACTCTGTCGATTACCGCGATATCACGTTCGGCCAGTATTGGCAGCCACAGTACGTGATTAAGCTTCTTGTACACTGTGCTTTGTTCAAAGGTTAGTCCTTGCAGATTGGTTAAGGGGGCGACACTGACAAAGGTTGTCTCCAGTGGCAAACCTTTTTGCGAGATGGGCAGAGTTTTCAGTTCGACACCTAATGACACAAAGTCGGGTTCGGGCAGTGAGCCAGCACTGGCTCCTAACGCAAGTTCAATAAGCTGACCAACCCAGCCTTTTTCACGCAGCAAGTCTTGCGGTGTTTTAAAGCCAAGCTCACCTGCCAATTGTCCCAGCGTTTTACCTGCTATAGCATCGACCCGTTGTTGCAGTTGACTAAGGGTTTGTGGCGGTGCGTTCATGTCTTTGTCTCTATAGTATTTCAATCGCTATGTTAGCAAACTCTTGCGTAGTGGAGAATGTGTCACCTTACTATCTCGGCTAAGTATTGCTAGTAAGTGCCTTAGTTGGTGTTATTTTGAACATGTTTTCAATGGTTAAAATAACATCGCTTTATAAGTCCTCGTCAAAAAATAACATTATGAAAAATAAAGATTTTTTCCATTAAGTCTCTCGGGGTTTAATAATATGCTGTTGTTTTAATCCACAAAATACAGTCCTATAAACACATTTATCCACAGAATCTGTGGAGAAACATCTTTTTATGATCATCAATTGTGGATTTGTTCTATTTTTACCCTTGTTTTTTAAAAGTTATGCACAACTTGTGAGTAAGTTGGTGTTTAGTGCGAATAATATTTGCTGTGCTTTAGGGATTATGGAACAATCGATAAAAATCGACTTACAAATGAGGCACTAAGGTGATTGATGCCGAAGGTTTTCGTGCCAATGTCGGAATCGTAATTTGTAATAACCAAGGCCAAGTCTTTTGGGCTCGTCGTTACGGACAGCATTCTTGGCAATTCCCGCAAGGTGGCGTAGACGATGGGGAAACGCCCGAGCAAACCATGTATCGTGAATTACACGAGGAGGTTGGCTTACTCCCTGAAGATGTAGAGATACTGGCAAGTTCTAGACATTGGTTACGTTATAAGTTACCGAAGCGGTTGATCCGCAGAGATTCCACACCTGTGTGTATTGGCCAAAAACAAAAATGGTTCTTGCTAAAATTAAAGTGCAAAGATGAAGACGTGGATTTACTTAAAACTCACCACCCTGAGTTTGATGACTGGCGTTGGGTGAGTTATTGGTATCCTGTACGTCAGGTCGTGGCCTTTAAGCGCGACGTATACCGCCGGGTAATGAAAGAGTTTGCGCCGGTTGCCATGCCTTTTAATCGCAAGGAGTCACAGCCGCAAGGGCAGTGGCGCCAACGCCGATAGGAGAACACCATGTTAGCCACCATGCGCACCATCGTAGAGCAAGTTGCTCAGCAACCGAGTTTGGAAAGCGCATTGGTGGTATTTGTATCGCAAGTTAAAAAAGCGATGCGCACCGAGTGTTGCTCAATTTACTTCGCTGATTACAGTAAAGATAACTTCGTCTTAATGGCCACCGACGGTCTCAATCCTGGTGCTGTGGGTCAGTTTCGAGTCGGCTTTACTGAAGGCTTGGTGGGCTTAGTGGCACAGCGTGAAGAGCCTATCAATTTGGCTTATGCCAAATCGCACCCGCGCTTTGTCACCTCCGATTTGGTGCAAGAAGATCAGTACAATGCCTTTCTTTCTGTACCTATTGTGCATCAGCGTCGCGTGCTTGGTGTTATTGTCGTGCAGCAGCAGGCGGCGCGTGTATTCAGTGAAGATGAAGAGTCATTTTTAATTACTCTTTCCGCCCAGCTAGCGCCTCAGTTGGCCGACGCACAACTGCAAACCTTGCTCAACCAAGATGGGCAAAGCCAGCGCTCCACAACTCTTAAAGGCATATCTGGATCGCCGGGTATCGCTTCAGGGCAGGCCTATGTGGTGTTGCCTAAGGTTGACTTTTCGTCGGTTGAAATGCGCAAAGAGCCTAACAAACTCAAACAAAAGCAGCTATTTTTCCAGGCGGTAGCCGCCACTCATAAGGAGTTCAGCACCCTGGCAGCGTCGATGCAAGGGCACCTTCCCGATGAGGCTGTGGCCGTCTTTGAAGTGTATTTACAGCTTCTTGATGCGAAGAGCCTAGGACGCGATGTTGAATTAGAAATAGCCGACGGTTGGTGCGCCAAAAGTGCCTTGAAGCGGGTTATTGAGCGTCTAGTGCAGCAATTTAATGCCATGCAAGACCCTTATATAAAGGAGCGCGCCGTTGATGTTAAAGACATTGGTTTACGGGTTCTACACCACCTATTAAATACCGAGAAGGCCACCAAGGTGTATCCAGACGATACAATTTTGGTGGCGCACACGTTAACCCCAGCTATGCTAGCTCAGGTCCCCAAAGAAAAACTCAAAGGGGTGGTCAGTGTCCATGGTGCGGCGAACTCCCATGCCTCTATTCTTACCAAGGCGATGAACATTCCCACCGTGTGGGGCATCAATGATATTCCTCTATTGCAGTTTGACCAAAAGGAATTGATTGTTGATGCTTATGCGGGGCGCGTCTACTTATGTCCTAGCGAGGCTCTTAAACAAGAGTACGAGCAAGTACAGCATCACGACGCTAAATTACATGACCAGTTTGAGTCTGAGCACCATCTTGAGGCGAAAACCGCAGATGGTAAAAGCATCGACTTACTGCTTAACGCTGGCTTGGATTTAGGCAGTGAGCTCAATAGTGCCCGATATTGCGATGGTGTTGGGCTGTACCGCACCGAGTCATGGTTTATGCAAAAGGGAACGTTTCCGTCTCAGCATGAGCAAGAGGTGTGGTACCGCCAAGTACTCAGCAGCTACCACCCTGCGCCAGTTACTATGCGTACATTGGACATTGGCGGCGATAAGGCGCTGGATTATTTCGATATTGACGAGGAAAACCCGTTCTTAGGGTGGCGCGGTATTCGCGTAAGTTTAGATCATCCGGAGCTTTTCCTCGATCAACTGAAAGCCATGATCAAGGCCAATACTGGCTTAGGTAATCTACGTATTATGTTGCCGATGATAAGTGATATCGGGGAGGTCGATGACGCGTCTGCGCTGATGGAACGCGCTTATTATGAGTTGCAACAAGATGCACCGGATCAATTCAGCTATATTGATAAGCCGCTAGTGGGAGTGATGATTGAGGTGCCCTCGAGCATGTATTTAATCAAGGAGTTGGCGGCCAAAGTTGATTTTTGTTCGGTGGGCAGCAACGATTTAACTCAGTATCTGTTAGCTGTGGATAGAGCTAATTCCAGAGTGGCTGGGCTTTTTGATCCTTATCATCCTGCAGTTTTACGAGCCTTAAACGGTATTGCCCAGCAATGCCAAAACGCCAACTTTCCGTTTAGCCTATGTGGTGAACTTGCCGGTGAGCCCGAAGGCGCGGTGCTCCTTATTGCTATGGGGTTTGACAGTCTAAGTATGAACTTCAGCTCGTTACACAAAGTGAAATGGGTGATCCGCCGTGTCGGCTTGGCCGCGTGTGAGGTGTTATTGCATCAATGTTTGGCTGCTTCCAGCGCAAAGAAAGTGCACCGCTTAGTACGTGAGTTTATGCTCGAAAACCACCTAGGCGCGCTTCTTTATACGCAAAAAGAGTGATCAATAAGTGGTCGTGAAATTGCCTTTATAACCTGATATATTAGCGCTATAAGAAAAGTTTATAAGAAGGGCGGTATGGCTGACCTGATATGGCTATTTTTGCTATGCACAGTGCTTGGCAGCGTAGTAGGCTTTTTAGCTGGATTACTGGGAATAGGAGGCGGCTTACTTATTGTCCCGGCGCTTTCGGCGTTATTGGTGCACTTTCATGTCACGGATGTTGAGCACGTGTTAGTGATTGCCATTGCTACCTCCTTGGCTTCGATTTTATTTACCTCCACCTCTTCTGCTTTGGCGCATCATCGTAATCAAAATGTCCCCTGGCAAGTTGCACCCTGGGTGCTTGTGGGCGTTTCTCTAGGCGCCCTGATAAGCGGCTTTATGGCGAGTTATATACCTCAACAAGGATTGAAAACCATATTTGCTGTCTGTGTGATGTTCATTGCAATGCGTATGATTGTTTCTACGCGCAGAGTGATGAAGACTCGGGCCATGCCTAAAGGTCCTGTGGTTGCTGCTAGTACCTCGGTACTTGGAGCCATATCCGGGTTAATCGGTATTGGTGGCGGGGCGCTTGTGGTGCCGCTTTTAAATTATTTTTCTGTGGATATGAAAAAGGCCATTGGCTGTGCCGCAGTCAGTGGCATAGCCATTGCGCTGTTTGGCTGCTTGGGTTACATTGCCTCCGGGTGGCAAGTGAAGAGTTTAAGCGATGGCTTCTTGGGCTTTGTGTATTTACCTGCTTTAGCGGGGATTGTTGTCACCTCCTGGTTCACTGCTCCTTTTGGCGCGCGAGCAACGCATTTTTTACCAGTATCGCAAATTAAGAAAATCTTCGCCGTGCTATTGGTGGTGATCGCTTTGCGAATGGTGTTTAGTTAGGCATTGGAATTTATGGCTTTAGAGTTTCCGCAAATCGATCCCATTATTTTTGAAGTGGGTCCGGTCGCTGTACGTTGGTATGGCTTGATGTATTTAATTGGCTTTGCTTTCGCTCTGTGGCTGGCAAACCGGCAAGCGGCGAAACCTGGTTCAGGGTGGAGCAAAGAGCAGGTAAGCGATCTGCTGTTTTACGGCATGCTCGGTGTGATCCTCGGCGGGCGTATTGGCTATGTGCTGTTTTATCAGTTTAGCTATTTCCTCGAAAACCCATTGTATTTACTGCGTATTGACCAAGGTGGAATGTCCTTTCACGGAGGCACCCTCGGCGTGATCGCGGCGATTGTGTGGTTCGCTAAAGCCAAAGGTAAGTCTATTCTTGCGGTGGGTGATTTTGTGGTGCCTTTGGTGCCGCTGGGGTTGCTGGCCGGACGCATTGGTAACTTTATCAATGGCGAGCTTTGGGGGCGCGCATCTGATGTGCCTTGGGCTATGGTATTTCCTACTGGCGGGCCTGAGCCAAGACACCCTTCACAATTATACGAGGCATTTTTTGAAGGCCTCGTGCTGTTTCTTATTTTGCAGTGGTTTATACGCAAGCCACGCCCAGCAGGCAGTGTCGCCGGATTGTTTTTACTCGGTTACGGGGTATTCCGTTTTGCCATTGAGTACTTCCGTGAACCTGACGCTCATTTAGGCCTGTTTGCAGACTTTATTTCCATGGGGCAAATTTTATCCTTGCCAATGATTATCGTGGGTGCTGGGCTGATGTATTGGGCATACCAGCATAACAACAGCACAGAGAAACACGGTTCACAACAACCAAGCTAATACTATGAAGCAATATTTAGATTTAATGCGCCATGTGAAAGAGCATGGCACCAAAAAAGAAGACCGGACCGGTACCGGCACCCTGAGTGTATTCGGCTATCAAATGCGCTTTAATTTGCAAGAAGGGTTTCCCTTGGTGACCACCAAGAAGTGTCATTTGCGCTCGATTATTCACGAGTTGTTGTGGTTTCTTAAGGGCGATACCAATATTGGTTATCTTAACGATAATGGCGTGCGCATTTGGGATGGTTGGGCCACGGCAGAAGGTGAGCTGGGCCCAGTGTATGGCAAACAATGGCGCAGCTGGGAAGGTCCTAATGGTGAAGTGATTGACCAGATTAAGGACGTGGTCGAGCAAATTAAAACTAATCCAGATTCACGACGGTTAATTGTGAGTGCCTGGAATCCAGCATTGTTGCCAGACACTCAGTTTAGCCCTAGCGAAAATGCCGCTAAGGGCAAGCAAGCACTGCCGCCGTGTCACACGCTATTCCAATTCTATGTGCTTGATGGCAAGCTGAGTTGTCAGCTATATCAACGTAGTGCAGATATTTTCTTAGGTGTGCCGTTTAATATTGCCAGCTATGCATTACTGACCATGATGATAGCGCAAGTATGCGATTTAGAATTAGGCGACTTTGTCCATACCTTTGGCGATGCGCACTTGTACTTGAACCACTTACAGCAGGTGGATGAACAGCTTGGGCGTGAACCGTTTGCCAAACCGACCATGAAGATTAACCCTGAAGTGAAAGATATCTTTTCTTTTAGCTTTGATGACTTTGAGCTGGTGGATTACCAGTGCCATCCTCATATCAAGGCGCCTGTTGCTATTTAATCTAGCCTCAGGTTATTGCTGGCACCTTTATTGCAGGCACATTAAGTAATATTCATAAATGTGTTTCGATGAGGGTGTCATGCGACTCTTAATCACGATTTTGCTAGCGGCGCTGGTGACGGCTTGTGCGCCTTCACAACGCATAGAAATTGTGCCCCGCGTCGGTGAATACCGACCTGTACAAGAAAATACTATTCACCAATATAGTGTCCGTCTTGCCAATAATATGACAGCGGCGCTGCAAAGCATTGCTCCGGGTGCCAAAGTCGCAGTCGGCACCTTTTTGCCGCCCCAGTCTTTAACGCTCAAGCAAATGACACCTCAGCAACACCAGATAGCCCTACAACTTCAAGAGAGTTTTATCACCCTCTACAATCAAATGGGGTTCTCTGTGGTTGAATATCGAACCCGTAATAGCATTGCTTTGCGTGACGGCGGAGATGTTATGTTGAGCCGTGAGGTAGGGCAGTTAGCAGCCCGTCATGGCATCGACTTTTTTGTTACCGGGACTATGACCCCACAGCAAGATGCTTATGTGGTCAATGTGCGCATGATTAACATCAGTAATAATGAGGTGGTCGCGGCGGCGACGGACTATTTACCTAATAATGTGTTAACTAGTGCCGATAAAGTACATATGCAAAATGGCCATATTGAGCGCCGCGCTTATTAACGAGGAAAGACTATGAACACTCCCGCAATTTCAGGGCTTTTATCGCTGACCTTAGCTGTAGCTGGTTGTGCCAGTATGAACCAATGGACCGCGCATGAAGATGAAGTGAAGCGCCAAGCCATTGATGAATATGAAAGTGCCCATCAGCAGGTTAAAGTGATTGGCGCCTCAGAGCAATCCGTGGCTGGTAATACAGCCCAGTATCAAGGCCTTAACAATCCTCTCAAAGTACATTCCAGCCGCCAAAGTTACGCGAAACATTCTGTGAAAAACATTAACCATTATGTGCGCGGATTGATGCAAGATATGATGAGTAACATTGACGCCAGCGCACAAAACCAGGTTATGGCAGTATCAAGCTTCGTCTACTTAGATACCGACTACCAGCAGGGCACATTATTGGGCAATCAATTGGCAGAGAGCTTTATGCATGAGTTGCATGAATTTGGGGTACCTGTAGTGGATTACAAGACCACTGATTACATTCGTGTAACCCCTGATGGCGACTTCGCTTATAGCCGTGACTTTTTAGAGTTGCAGCAAGAACATCCGATGCGCTTAGTTTTAGCGGGCACGCTGGTGAAACACCAAGGCGGAGTCTTAGTGAATGCGCGGATTGTTAGCGTCAATTCGAAAATGGTCATTGCCAGCTCTCAAGGTTTGATCCCCAACGATGTAGTAAACGCGTTATTGAGTAATGCCAGTTATAATGGTGTGGAGCTCAGCCAAGCGAATTAGTTATAAAGTTTTTAGCCCTGGCGCCGATAACCGACTATATGGCTTAAGTGGGTAACAACAATGATAAAGCGTTTTCTTATTGGCGCCATGGTAACAACCATGGCCATGGCTGCATGGGCTCAAAGTGAGCCAAGCAAGGTCGAGATAAACCCTCTGTATATCAGTGTTGATAGAGGGTTTAACAATGCTCACCACAAACACCTAGGGGATTACACTCAACAATTGGCATTGAAACTCAGTGATACCATGGCGACACAACATGTCAGCCATATTGCAGTGACCAGTTTCGTTGACTTTGATCATCGCCTTGATAACGCTGGCGCCCTTGGTAACCAGTTAGCCGAAGGGTTAATGACAGACCTGCAACAATTTGGTTTTGCAACGGTCGAGCACAAGCTTAAACGCGCTATTTCTGTTCAACCATCCGGTGACTTTGCCCTTTCTCGTCATGCCAGCGAGTTGGCTGAGTCGGTGGGTGTAGACCATGTTCTCACCGGTACACTGGTGTACCGCCCCAATGGTGTAGTGATTAATGCTCGAGTGATCAGTAGTCAGGATCAAGTCATTAAAGCCAGCGCCCGCCAGTTTATTCCTTACTTCGTCTTAGACGACCTATTGCCGCATGGTTAATAGCTCAGCGTTTGTGCTTTAAGCTATTGCTATTTAAGGTGAAGTTATTTGATAATAGAGGCCAGTGGCCTCTTAGTTAAATGGATATAACAACCCCCTCCTAAGGGGTAGTTGCAGGTTCGATTCCTGCAGGGGCTGCCAGTTTATCCACATCGACCTATCCCCATAAAAGCAATTTTTTTTCGTGTTAAAGACAGTACTTAGCAGATAAATACGATAACGGTCTTGCGATGCGTGCTTAGGTACCCATGCCTCTGAGTCGTGGACTCAGAGGCCGAAACAGGTATTACTAGGCGCCAGGGCCGCACTCTATACAGTGTCTAATAATATCAGGACCAAACTTTAGCTTGGCGTTAACGTTTCGTAGCGCCGTGCGCACGCCTTCCTCTATGACTGGGTGGTAAAATGGCATCTCTAACATTTGTGGTACAGTCATTTTGTTTTGCACCGCCCAGGCAAGCAAGTGAGCGATATGCTCGGCTGCAGGGCCTATCATTTCGGCGCCCAAAAATAGGCCGCTGCCTTGCTCTGCGTAAACTCTTAACATCCCTTTATTTTTTAACATAACGCGGCTGCGTCCTTGGTTTTCAAAGCTTACTTCGCCAATTTCATAGCAGCCACAATCACCAAAGCGTTTACTTACTTGCTGATATGACTCGCCAACCATCGCAATTTGTGGGTCGCTAAATACAGCCGCAATTGGCGCTCGACGTAAGCCATTACGCACATCAGGGTAGCGTCCTGCATTGTGCCCTGCGATAGTGCCTTGATCCGTAGCTTCATGTAGCAGCGGCACCATATTACTGGCATCTCCGGCAATAAATATGTTGCTGTCCCCGCATTGCATAGTGTATTCATCGGCAATGGGGACTCCTCGCTCATCAAGCTCTAGTGATGTATTTGTCAATGCTAGCTTATCGACGTTGGGTTTGCGGCCCGTGGCGGCAAGCACGTAGTCGAACTGTTCGTTGTGTTGTTGTCCATGATCGTCGGTATAAGTGAATAGAGCTTTATCGCCGACTTGTCGCATATTTGTCACTTGAGCATCGGCGTCTACGAAAAACTCTTCAGCGAAGGTGGTGGCGGCATAATCTTTTAAGACTGGATCGCTTAGCGGGCCAATTGCTCCGCCAACGCCGAATAACTTTACGCGTACCCCTAAACGATGCAATGCTTGGCCGAGCTCTAAACCAATAACGCCAGGGCCAAAAACAGCCACAGACTCGGGTAAGTCTTGCCAGTCAAAAACCTCATCGTTGACAATTAAGCGCTCGCCAAAGTTGTTAAACGCTTCTGGGTAACTAGGTCGGGAGCCGGTGGCGATAACGACACGCTTGGCTTCAATTAACGTATGATCAGCGACTTGAACTTGATGATCATTAATAAATTGTGCGTGGCCAATCAGACGGTCTTGCGGGTCGATATCTTCGACTGCATCAATTACAAAGCCAACAAAGCGATCACGTTCGCTGCGCACGCGATGCATCACTGCCTGACCATCAATAATAGGGGCTTGGGTATTAATACCGAAACGGTTCGCTGTGTGCACACTGTGGGCTGCTTCTGCAGCGGCGATCAAGAGTTTGCTGGGCATGCAGCCAACTCGCGCACAAGTTGTCCCGTAATGGCCTGCCTCAATCAAGAGTACCTTATTGGTATGTTCTTTCGCGCTGCGATAAGCACTTAGGCCGGCTGAGCCTGCGCCAATGACTAAAACATCAGTGCTCACTTTATTCATAGCAGTGTCCTTATAAAAAAGGGCCCGCAGGCCCTTAAAATGAATTAGTTGTTGGTGAAGTAAAGGGAAAGCTCATCAGAGCCACCGATATGTTGCCCACCAATAAATATTTGCGGTACCGTATCTCTACCGGATATTGCTTTTAAGCTGGTAAGCGACGCTTGACTACCCAACACAATTTCCTCAAAAGCAAGACCTTGCTGCGTAAGCATTGCTTTCGCTTTGGTACAAAACGGGCATCCCGGCTTTGTAATAATGCTTACCGGCTGAGGCTTACTTTGTTTGGGGTTAATATAATCAAGCATAGTATCTGCATCCGACACCTCAAAAGGGTCGCCTGGTTTTTGTGGCTCGATAAACATCTTCTCGACCACGCCGTCTTTTACGAGCATGGAGTAGCGCCAGCTACGTTTACCAAAACCTAGGTCGTTCTTGTCAACCAGCATGCCCATGCCGTCAGTGAACTCGCCGTTACCGTCAGGGAGTAAGGTAATATTGTCGGCTTCTTGGTGCTCAGCCCACGCATTCATAACAAATGTATCGTTTACCGAGACGCAGACAATGTCATCTACGCCATTTTGTTTTAGTACACCTGCAAGCTCGTTGTAGCGGGGTAAGTGTGTTGACGAGCAGGTTGGTGTAAACGCACCGGGCAATGAGAAAACCACGACCGTCTTACCTGAAAAGATATCGTCTGAGGTAAGTTGTTGCCATTGCTCGCCTTTACGCACTGCAAATGTCACCTGAGGAATTCGTTGGCCTTCGCTGTTGTTTAATGTTGTCATACTGATAATCTCCTTTCGATGTGTTGGGTACAGTGTGACAAAAGCGAATTGATTTGTATATCAGTAAGAATTGATGACTTTGATTGTTAAAATCGAACGCTGAACGTATCTTGATTTTAAATGTTACGTAGGGGAGTGCTGAACCAAAGCTATTGGCTCAGCAACACTAAATCATTCAGTTGAATATTCGCCAGTGGCCGTTTACCAATATTAGTGGCAACGGCACTGTGTTGGTAAAGCTGATTCACTTCTACACGGTGTAAGGTAGTTACCTGACGTGGCAAACGTTTGCCTGCATAGGTGGTGAGGTTGCTGCTATGCGCCAAAGTGAGTTGCTGACCCATCACTAAGCCGTTGGCTTTACCTAAGTTGACAACTACTTGGTCACCATCAATATGCTGAATTAATCCACGGGTGGGTAGGCAGCGCAGCTCATTGTTAAGGTCAAACATCACTTTCTCACTGAGCGCAGTAATTGCTCGTCCGTATTGGCTTTGCCAAAAAGTGCCACTGTTTACATCGATACGAGCGGTTTTTTCAAATTGCCAAGGCCCTTGAGTTTGATAGGCTTTTTGCCATATTTTTTCAAAGCTCAAGGCATCGAATAACGCAAACTCTACATTAAAATAGCGGTTATAGCTTTCGTCCTGCCAAAATGCATAATCATTATTTAATTGCTTGCCAGTGGAAATATCGGTGATTTGCGAAAGTAACACGTACTGACTGTTACTTTTGTCGCGAATATATTCCAGTACATTTTCATCATACTGAAATTGCTGTGTAAAGAAGGGGCTAACATCCACCGCTTCTTTAAAATAAGGAATAGGCAGCATTGCTAGTTGCGTTTGGCTCATAATTGCGTAGAGCTGCTTAGTAAAAGCTGGGGCCACGTCAAATATTTGACCATAACGAGCTTGCTGTGGATTATCCAATGCCGTGCGTGTGAGAGCAAAGTGGCTAACAAAGTCTTGTTCAGGGCATTGCTGTGGGTTATCTAACACTTCAATTTGCATGGTGACACTGATCATGCCATCACTTTGTTGCTCTTCGAGCAGCTGCATTTGTTGTACTTGACCATGTGCTTGCAAAGAAAGGTGATCTTGAGTGAGCACGCCGTTAGTCAAGGTCTGCACACTGGATAGCTCCAGCCCTGAATATAATAACGCCTGTTTTATGGCGTCGCTGACCGCGTTGGCGCGTGCTGTTTCAGTATCTCCATCCTCTAAAGTCGCAACCCCTGTGGTTTGCAACCATTGGGCGCTGACACTCGGGCTTATTAGTGCAATCATCAGTGCGCACATAGATGCCAAATATCGCATAGTTATCCCACCTAAAAATGTTCTTACAACAAAGACAGCAAAGAACATACCAACTCCCCTGTAATAGTGGCATTTATCGTGCATACTACTGAGCATAGGTTTAGAGACAATCAGTGTGGAGCAAAACATGCTACGAATGATGATACTGCTGATAAGCACATGGAGCATGCTCGGTTGCAGCAGCGTGTTTGATAAGCACGTTGAATACACCATAGAGCAGCCCGACAATTATCCGATTTTACGTGCGATTGGTTATGCACCTATCGCCCCACAGCCCGGTGAAAGCGCCCAGCAAAAATCGCTGATGGCGATGAAAGCTTCAAAGATAGAAGCTTACCGGGAGTTGGCGGAGCAGGTTTATGGCCAGCAAATGCAAGGGCAAACCACCGTTGCCAATGCCATTGCCGGAGATGATGTACTGCAAGCGCGGGTTCAAGGGGTGATCCGAGGGGCTCGAGTTAAACGCAGTTATGTTGTTGGCGACAGTTATGCGACTGAATTAGAACTGGATATGAAGCTAGTACACGATCTTTACATTACTCAGAGTAAACCTCGCAAGGTAAAAAAGGTCACTTACTACTGAGGTGCTTGCTGATATACAACACTGCCCCAAGTGTACGCCTGTGCGCTTGGGTTTTATCTTTTCTTGCCTTTATACACCTGCATTTTTGCTTTAATTTTTAATATCAAACTTATTCTAAGCGCCTCTTTATACTGCATTTACGGCTAACATCGGGTGCTGCAGAACTGAAAATCACTGCTATGCTTTAATAAATCAAACCCATTGCGTCCTAAGCGGTGCGCAGAAACTATGTAGGCTTTTAGGACGTAGTGAGCAGTGCGAAAATTATAAATAAAATACGGTGGCTGGGGCTAGGTTTAGTGTTAGCCATGACCTTGCTCATGAGTGCCATTCACGCTGGCGCAACTATGGACAGCGACTTGTTTCAAACGCTTATGCGCAATCAATACGGTACTCAACGTTTACTGGTGGCGCAGCGCTGGCAGCAATTACTAGCTAGCTTGAGTGCGCAGCCCGAAACCCGCAAAGTGCAACTGGTCAATCAGTTTTTTGCCACGCAAGTGCGCTACCGCACCGACCAACTTCTCTACAAACAACAAGATTATTGGGCAACGCCATTAGAAACCTTAGGGCAGGGGCTGGGCGATTGTGAAGACTACGCCATAGCGAAATACGCGTCATTGAGGATGCTAGGCATCGCTGATAATAAGCTAAGGCTTATCTATGTTAAAGCGCAAATAGGTGGCCCTCGCAGCCAAGAGTTTCAAGCGCATATGGTGTTGGGTTATTACCCGACACCCAGTAGCCAACCCATCATTCTCGACTCGCTGACAAGTGCTATTTTGCCAGCAGAGAAGCGCACTGATTTATATCCGGTTTTCAGCTTTAACAGTGAAGGTCTGTGGACTGCAACGTCAACCCACAGTGTGGCCGACCCTCGGGCGAGATTATCTCGCTGGCATTCGGTTTTAAAGAAAATGGAACAGCAAGGAGTTAGGTGGTGATAAAGCAAGCATCTACGGCGTCCAATGGGGCGCACCGTATATCTCTGGTGGTACAACTGTGGCTGGTGATTGTGGTTATTGCTTTGAGTGGGTTGATCAGCAGCGTACTCATTAGCGGATACAATGTTAAATCTAGCTTCACCGAAGAGCTTTATTTGAAAAACGCCGATAATGCCACAACCTTAGCGCTTGCGCTCAGTCAGATGAATAAAGACCCAGTGACCGTTGAGCTTTTCGTCTCAGCAGCCTTTGATACCGGCCACTATCAGCAGATTAAATTAGTCGATACACAGGGTGAAGTTGTGGTTGAGCGTTCGCTTACACAGCACGAACATGCCTCAGTACCTAGTTGGTTTGCACAGATGTTTGCTTTTGAGGTCGACGCCGGCGTTGCACAAATAAGCAATGGTTGGCAACAATACGGCACCTTGTATATTCAGAGTCAGCAAAGATATGCACTAGAAGCTTTATGGGACAATGTGCTCAATTTAGCCAGTGGTTTTGCCATTGTTGCGTTATTGAGCTGTATTGCTGCTTCACTCATTTTACGTTGGGTACTGAAGCCTTTAGAGCGAGTAGTCGCTCAAGCCCAAGGGTTCTCGAGAAAGCAATTTAAGCAGCTTGCAGTTCCCAATACGGCCGAATTAGCTGAGGTGACAGAGGCGATGAATCATCTGGCCGAGCGCTTTGGTGGCATTCTGCGCGAAGGGAACGAGCGTATTGCCCGCGCACAATACCTAGCCCAGCACGATACAACAACAGGGCTGGCCAATGGTCGGTACTTCCTGTCGCGTATGGAGCAAGAGTTAAAGCAAGTTAGTCATGATCAGCAAGTGTTGATACTAATGCGTTTGGCAAACTATGAGCAACTGCGGGGGAGCTTAAACCCGGAACAGTTTTATAGGTTGGAGAAAGAGCTGGCGCAGTTACTGATTAGGTATGCAGAAACTCAGCAAGATAACCTCCATGACTGGCAGCTTGGGCGCATTAGTCATTGTGACTTTGCTCTTCGACTCAATGAGGTCATGGCCGCAGAGGATAGCTCAAGGATGCTGACGCAATGCTGCAGTGAATTTGGCGATACCTATAATGGGCTGATAGAGCTGAGGCACAGTATTACCTATATTGAACAAAAGCAAAGCGGTGAAGAGGCTTTGCAGCAAGGTCAACGGTTGTTGGCAATGGCGACCGCTTCCGGCGTAGATATGTACGCCGATGCTGCAACCGAGCACCACCAAGTAGCGGCGGCGACTGGACAATCTTTAACGCAAGCGCTTGAAAAAGAGCAGTTTGAATTAAAGCTCACAGACGTGCTGAGTTTTGACGATAGCTGCGTACAAAGTGAAGTCGGTTTATATTTGAAAGTGGGTAACAAGGTCCATTCGCGACGCTACTATCAACGCCTGCTCAGTGAACAACAATTGGATGCGCAGCTGGACTGGAAAACGGTGAAAACATTTTTCAATGAGAAGTTATGGCTGCATTACGCTCAGCCTCTTGCTATCAAACTCAGTGAAGTAACTCTAGAAGATGAAATCGCTTATACCAGTATTCTTGCATTAATATCGAGTGAGCGGCAGCTAGCATCGCGCCTAACCTTGGAGTTTTCTGAGTCATGTTTAATCAACATGGCTGAACAAGTGAAAGAGTTCTGCCGAGAGGCAAAATTAGTGGGTTGCCAATTAGGTTTAACAGATGCAGGTCAAGCACTGAACCAAGTTGATGGCTTAGAGCAGTTGGGGTTAGACATTATAAAGCTTGATAACACCTTGGTGCACAACATCAGTAATGATGAGGCAACTCAGCAGTTGGTGAGGCATATTTGTGCGCAAGTGCGCCCTTTGGGAATGATGGTCGTGGTGGAGGAGCTGGCTCAAGACATTGCTGTTGAATTACTCAAAGAGTTGGGGGTCAGTGCCCGTATTCAAATTCAGCAAGGGCATTAATGCCCTTACCCAGCGCCGTTGACATGCAACGCTAATTGCAGTCGGTCTTTGACTTGTAGCTTGGCAAATGTCGAGCTTAAATGCTGCTTTACGGTGCGCTCAGAAATATAGAGTCGTGCCGCGATAGCCTTGTTGGTTTGTCCTTGAGCCACGAGCTTGGCGACCTCACATTCACGCTCGCTCAGCTTACTCAAATCCGCAGAAGCAGATGAACAGGCCTTATCGGCGATGGAAAGTGCACCAATAAGATTGCTTAGCAAGCAGCCAGGAAGCCACAGAGCATTGTTTTCAATCGCGTCACGCGCCTGCTTAAGTACAGCCGTAGTGGCGAACAGTTCTACATAGCCGCGCGCACCTAAGCTAAACCCTTGTTGTAATTCACTGACACAGGGATTTCGAGTCATCAAAATAATTGCGATATGACGAGCATGTAATTGGCCAATGATCTGTTGCCAATCGGGCATGCCAGTGAGTACCCAAGCAATACGCGCATCGGGTATTTGCTCGGGCAGTGCATAAAGCACTTCCATTGGCCCACCTAGGCGCTGCCAATGGCTAGATATGAGCCCTTGTTCGGTTATAAACAGATCCATGGCTAACGCTCCGTCATCGCCTGAGAAGTAGCTTTAAGAATGGGCTTTAATAAATAGTCTAATACCATTTTTTGCCCGGTGATAATATCCACTTGGGTTGTCATTCCTGGAATAATCGTGAGTTGCTCGCTCATGAGCCGCGCGATGTTTTTAATTGCACTAAGTAATAGGTGTTATCGCGCTCATCGGTGACGGTATCGGCACTGATATGAGTGACTTGGGCTTCCAACCCGCCATAAATAGTAAAGTCATAGGCTGTGAGTTTGATCATCGCCGGTTGCCCTGGGCGTAAAAAGGCAATGTCTTGTGGCGCGACTTTGGCTTCCACAAGTAGTTGATCATCAAGGGGGATGATCTCCACCAAGTCACTGCCAGGTTGTAACACCGCGCCCACAGTATTGACCAACAGGCGTTGCACAGTGCCACGAACTGGCGAGCGAATATCTGTTTGTGTAACCTTATCAGCAAGCCCCGTTTGTGTTTCCCGCAAGGCATCGAGGCGCAGCATCGAGTCGGAGAGTTGGTCGCGCCAGCGGTTCACCATGGTCAGTTCGACCTCATCAATTTTACTTTGCGCTTCTTCAATCGCCGCCTGAGTTCGCTTCAATGCTGCTTGGGCGCGCTTTATCTCACCTTGTAAGTCCACAGCCTGTCGCTCTAAGCGGATTATGTCGACTTCAGAGACGGCCCCAGATTGCAGTAATGGTCGTGTTACCCTCAGTTCTCGTTGGCTTAGTGCTAGGCTGGCGCGGTACTGCTCAATGGCTGCGGCTGTTTCATTATAGTCTTGGCGTCGCTGTTCTAATTGCCGTTGGTGAATACGAATTTGCTGGGTCAATTCCTGCTTATTACTGCGATATTGGGCTTGTTCATACTTAATCGCATTAGGCGCTTGCTGCTTTAGTTCATCGCTAAATACCAATTCAGTATTTGCGGTGAGCGCTTGTAAGCGAGCCACTTCTGCGCTTAACCCTAAATATTGGGCGCGGCTTTCACGCAGGCTGGAGACAAACCGAGTCGGGTCGACTTTGACGAGGAGGTCCCCTTGTTCAACAACTTGCCCCTCCTTGACGAGAATTTGCTCGACCATGCCTCCGTCATAAGATTGCACAACTTGCAGTTTTTGTGAGGGGATCACTCGTCCTTCGCCGCGTGTCACTTCATCTAGTTGTGCGTAGGCGGCCCACACTAGCAGCAGTATAACCGCCACGGCGATAGCATAAAGAAGGCCGCGCGCCGCCAGTGGTTGCTGCTGCATTTGCTGCCAATGCGCATCAGCCACCCAGTCTTGCTGATTGGGAGGCATGAAGAAACCATTAAACAGACGATTGAGTAACCCCTTTTTGGCGCTGCGTTGAATGCCTCGGCCTAAGCGCTCAAAACTCGCTTGCTCAATACTGGATGGCGGGTGTTCTTGCTCTTTCATGATGCGCGTTTCACCGATTTTTTCGTCAAGTGAGAGGTGATCGTCGCTTTATCTCCATCGGCGATGATTTGACCCTTATCCATGACTATCACTCTATCAACGAGTTCCAACAGGGCTGAACGATGGGTAACAAGTACGAGCGTTTTGCTGGAGCAGTAGTGTTTTAGGGTATGGATTAACCGTTGCTCACTGCTGTGATCTAGGGCGGCACTGGGCTCGTCCAATAGCAACACCGGAGGGTCATTGATAAGGGCCCGAGCCAGAGCAACGGCTTGGCGTTGTCCGCCAGAGAGCAACTTTCCTTGTTCGCCAACTTGCAAATCAAGGCCGTCAGGATGGGCGTTGATAAGCTCCATCAGACCAGCTTTCTCTGCAGCTGCTATTATTTGTTCATCTTCGGCATGCCACGCACCAAGCGTGATGTTGTCTCTTAACGTACCGTACATTAAGCTCACGTCTTGGGGAACGTATCCTATATTGTGGCGTAGCTCAGCCGGGTCGAGTTGGCCGATATCAATGTCATCAACTAATATATGGCCTGCATTAGGGCTATATAACCCTATAAGAAGCTTCTCAATGGTGCTTTTGCCAGAGCCATTTTTACCGACCAGGGCCACATGCTCACCGACATTAATTTGCAGTGACACGTTGCGTATAATAGGCACTGCGTTTTCATCATAGCTAAAATTAACTTGATCTAACTTGAGGTGGCCGTTAAGGACTGGGTGAGATACCCAGTGTTTGCCCTCTGGTCGCTCTACTGGTTTGTCCATTATCTCATTAAGCGAATCCATAGCCGTAGCAGCGTGATGATATTGTGCCATCACAGCGGCTGTTTGCGAGATTGGGGCCATGGCGCGAGAAGACAACAGATACGCGGCAATCAATCCGCCTTGCGTTAATTCGCCGTCAATCACCAAGTACACGCCAACAATGATAAGGCCAATGCCGACTCCTTGCTGCATCCAGGTAGACAGATTAGTAATTGAGGCACTGAGCAAACGGCTTTGGGCATTTATACGCGCCAAGTACAGTGTCGCTCGCTCCCACGCTGATTGCACTTTACATTCTCCATGAAAGGCTTTGATATCATCGAGGTTGTTTAAGCTCTCAACCAGCACGGAATTGCGCATGGCACTGACTTTCATGGTGTTGTCACTTAGCTGCTCAAGACGATTGTGACTGGCAAGGGCGTACAGCAAAATGACTGTAGCGCCAATGATCAGTGGCACAATTAACTCTAAGCCAATCAGTGCGATAATTAATACGTAAATTAATACAAAGGGTAAATCGACTAATGCCACTAAGGTCATAGAGCTAAAGAACCCACGGATAGACTCAAAAGCGTGAAGGTTTGCGGCAAATGAACCTGAAGACTGGGGCTTATTCTTCAGTTGCATGCCGAGTACACGCTCCATAATGGTGGCTGAGACTTTTACATCGATACGGCTCGCGGCTAATTCAAGAAAATAACTGCGCATCAAACGCAACACCAAGTCGGCACTGAGCGCCAACATAGCGCCAATACCTAAAACCCATAAGGTATGTACGGCTTGGTTTGGAACAACGCGGTCGTATACGTTCATCACAAACAGCGGCATGGTCACTGAAAACAAGCCTATGAATAGTGCGGCAATAATCACATCGCGATACAGCGAGCGACATTCTTTGATGATCGGCCAAAACCACCCGGTGCGGCTATTTTTATTAGTCAGAGGCGCGCGGGCATCGTAGGCAAATTCAGGCTGAAGGTAGATAACCGCGCCACTGTAGGTTTTTTCAAACTCCCCGATACTTTGTTGTACTGGCGTATCTGCAAGTTCAGGGTAAATCACAGATACTTGCTCGTTGTGCTTATCGAAGCTTAGCAGCACACAGGCTTGATTGTTTGCCATTAACACAATAGCGGGCAGTAAAGCGGTATTAACCGCATCAAGGTCTCGATGTACGAGCTTCGACTTAAAGCCAGCCCGTTTGGCAGCGCGTGACAGCACAGAAGGAGTGAGCTTATCGTCAACAAGAGGAAGGCCAGCGATAAGCGCCTCGCCAGAGAAGGGGCGATTATGATAATTGCATATTATTGCTAAGCAATCCGCTAAGGCACCGCCGTGAGCATGATCCATTTTCATAAAACGCCATTTTTGGTAGGTGGTTAGCTGTTGATTTTGGCTTCAATTCGCCTATTGAGCGCATTGGCACGCACTGAAATTTCTTTCTGGATAGGCTGTTCAATACCAAAGCCCATGGCCGTGACCCGCTGTGCAGAAATACCGAAGTTATTGATAAGAATCTCGGTAACAGCAAAAGCGCGGCGCTCTGACAGCCGTTTGTTATACTGAGGTTCGCCATCAAGTGACGCGTGGCCGTGGATTTCAACGGTTTTATCTGGGTGCTGCTTTAAGAATGTCGCGAGGCGTTCAATCTCAGCGTAGTATTGCGGCATCACCACGTCAGAATCGAAGGCAAAGGGAATACCTATTTCCACCGAGCGCGTGTCCGCTGTATATTTAGTGCAGCCTTGGGCGTCGACCTCGGTTGCAAATGGTGTGGCTGGACACTGGTCTTTATCATTGGCAATGCCATCACTGTCGTCATCAGCATTCATAACGGTGGCGTTACTGCTTAGACCTGCAGCCGGTAATGTGGTGTCTATTTTTATACTTTTATAGGCGTTGTTGCGCTTATTTTTCTCAGCAAGAAAAGACTTGCGAGACATTTGGCTGGCAACGTCGACTTTGGGGCAAAGGTGCTCGCTATCTGCTGTAAGCGGCGACTCAGTTAACTCACTCAAAGTAGGGTATTGCTCATTGGTAATACTTAAAGCTTCGAGTAACCCGCCCATCTCTGCTAGCATCGCCAATACATTATTCATTCGCTCATACTCGGCATTTATATAGGCTCGGCTGGATTGAAACGCCTCATTTTCAGCATCAAGCACGTCCAGCAAAGTACGCTCGCCGATATCAAACTGATCCTTATAAGCCAGCTTGACCTTCTCTGAGGCGGCCTGGTGCTGCGCTAAGGCCGGTAGCTTACGCTCTAAAATGCGTACATTATTGTAGGCGATTTGCACGCCTTGGCGTATCTCTAAACAGGCTAAATCGCGTTGTTGCTTAGCAACATTGACTTGTTCGTATGCTTGCTCGAGATTGGCACTATCAAGGCCACCATTGAACAGGTTGTAGCTTACATCAATGCCAATTCGGCCCTCGGAGCGGGTCGTGTTAAAACCCAGCTCATCTCTGTCTTGCATGCCATAGCGAGCGGATAAGTTCACATTGGGGTGAAATCCGGACTTTTGGCTTTGTGCAAAGGCTTGCTCTGCGCTGATACCATAGAGCGTGGCATAAAAGCGCGGAGAGTTTTCATATGCTAGCGCTAACGCTTTGTTGATAGAAAACGGAATCTGGTCATCACTGATCCCCGCCTCGTTGAGATTGCTAGGGGGCAGCTCGCCGACAATCCGTAGATAGCGGGCATTGACATCGTGCAAGTTGGCAAGCTCGGTCATAACGTTAGACTCGGCCAGCGATAAACGTCCGGTGATTTGCTCTAGATCGGCTGCTCTGGCTACGCCTGCGTCGACGCTTTGCTCAATCTGTTGAAACACCATTTGGTGTTGTTCAAGGTTTTGCTCTGCTAACTCCACCAGCTTGTTGTAGCGAATAACATCAAGATAAGCGGTAGCGGCATCTAAGCTGGTTTGTTGTGCTTGAGCTAGCAGTTCAAAGTAACGTGTTAGCTGGACTTGCTCAAACCGCTCCACTTCGTTGCTAGTGCGAAAGCCGTCATAGAGCATTTGAGTTACGCTCAACTCGGCGGTATTTCGCGCGTAGTCATCATCAACGCCGTAATTACGAGTCTCGTACCCGGTGCTTGCATTGACGTCGACTTTAGGCAAGTAGCCAGAGAATGCAGCATCGACCCCATGCATTGACGCTTTAAATTCATGCCAACGCTGTTTTACCTGCGGATTTGTGTCAATCGCTTGTTTGGCGGCGTAAGAAAGTGGTTCCGTAGAGCGTGCTTGTGATAACGAGCTTGCAAACATCGTAGTCAGTGCAATAGCGGTCAGTAGAAGCGGTTTAAGACCTATGAACTCCTTGTTAGCCTGTTCACGATCCATGCTAACCTCCCAGTTTTGTTAAATAAACCCAGTACTGCCATGTCAATTGTATGATTTAGTCGAGAATTCATCGATGCGCAATAAAATCATTTTTTGTACCTCTAAAATTTGTTTGACTTAGTATAAAAGTATGGTTTTTTTTGCGACAAAATTGGACTGCTGTCCAATAACACTTTGCTTGTCAGTTTCTACACTTTATTTGTCGGCCAAATTCAGTGAGGAAACCGCCATGGACCAGTTAATTGTAAAAGAGGTAGTAGGGGAAGTATTTGTACGTTTGCCCAATGGTGAGGTAAAGCTTGTTAGCGTTGGTGATAGTATCGTTCAAGGCGCTCGCATAATGACCCAAGCACAAAGCTCAGTGACACTCTCAGGCACTCACAGCGACTTTGAAATTCCTGCCAATCAGCATGTATCTCTAGGGGCAGACACGCTAGCTGAATTTGGTTTGAGCTTGGATGAGCATCAGGTCGCACAGCAAAGTGTTGCCGAGGCACTCAATGGCCTTGATGCACTGCCGACCTCTTCTTCTGAAACTAACGAAGACCCCAGTATTTCCTCTTTTTTGGATGCACTGCAAGGTGACGGTGACATCCTTGATGCCTTAGAGGCAACCGCAGCCGGTGCGGGTGGAAGCGCCGCTGGTGGAGGGGGGACTTCTTTTGTACAGCTCACACGTATCAGCGAAACGCTATCAGGTCAGCAACTGACCTTAAATGACGACTTTAGTGCTCAGAATCAAGGTGCGGTCACGGTTGAGAACACCGGTGATGGGGTATTGCCAGAGGGTGAAGCAGCGAGCGATGGGAGCGGTGTTATTACGGTGACGCCTATAGGCTTGACTAATAACCCAGACATTCAAGTCAGTGGCACCAGCACCAATATGACAGGGCAAACTGCGACTGTGACATTGACTACAGCTGATGGTGTTTCGGTTGAGCAGACAGTAGTTATTGATGATGGCGGTCAGTGGCAGGTAGTGTTTTCTGACCAGGTAGCAGACGGTGCGTTCGAAGTAACTGTGACGGCCACCGATCCTCAGGGAAACACTGTGGTGGGAACAACGTCAGGGGAGCTTGACACCACAGCCCCCGTTATTGTTATCGCTACACCTATAGGTGAAGATGACCCGACGCCAGCTATTTCGGGGAGCAGCGATTTAGATGCTGGAGCAGCAGTGAATGTGCTCATTACAGATGCAGCAGGCGCTACCCAAACACTGGTCGCTACTGTGGGGGAGGACGGCACGTGGCAAGTGCAAGTGACACAACCGTTGGTGCAAGGGGAGTTCAGTGTTGTTGCTAGCAGTACGGATGAAGCAGGGAATATTGGCCAGGCGCAGGCCCAGGGCAGCTTTAATGGTGACACTGACCTAGAGAGTTTAACTATTGATATCGCTGCGATTGGCACCACAAACGACAGTACGCCGAGTCTAGCGGGCAGCACGGATGCCCCTGATGGCAGTGTGATCACTATCACTGTCGTTGACGCTTTGGGAAATGAGCAGAGTATAACCACAACCGCTGTTGCCGGTCAGTGGCAAATTGATGTGGCTCAGCCATTGGCCGAAGGCGAATTCTCAGTGACCGCATCTGTAGCGGCGGGTGGTTTAGAGGCCAGTGACTCAGAGTCGGGTTTATTGGATAGCCAAGCGCCCAGTATAGTCATTGACTCTTTAGCAGCTATAAGTGATAGCACCCCAATAATCAGTGGCAGCAGTGATGAAATCGGCGCCACCGTCAATATAGTGGTTACAGATGCGGCGGGAGTTGCACAAAGTTTAACGGCTACTGTCCAGGCTGATGGTAGCTGGCAGGTGGCGGTGCCACAAGCGCTAGCCGAGGGAGAGTTTGAGGTACAGGCAAGTGTCACTGATGCGGCAGGTAATAGCGCCAGCGATACCGAGCAAGGCAATATAGATACCACTGCTCCAAGTTTAGATATTGAACCATTGATCTCAACTGGTGACAGTACACCATTAATTT